>NZ_JBHXLU010000119.1:33467-36867 GCF_042720695.1 Streptomyces sp. NPDC058457
GGGTCTGGTACGCACAGCCCCCCCCGGCACGGCGATGGCCCGGGTTCCCCACTGCGGGAACCGGGGCCTTCGCCGTCGTACGGTCAGCCCTTCCAGGCGCGCGCCACGACGCCGTCGCGCACCTCGAAGTTGAGCCGCCCCGTCCGGTACTCCATGGTGATGATCGCGCCCGGCGGCAGCGAGCGCACCGTCGTCCACCCCTGTTGCCGGGCGAACCGTTCCGCGTCGCCCGCATCGAGGCCTACGTACCCTTGCGGGCTGTCCTGGGGCTCCGTCGGCGGAGCGGTGTCCGGTGCCATACGGCCCACGCTAGGCCGCTTCCGGCGGAGACGGAAGCCGAAGTCCCACGTCCGCCTCCGGTCACGCTTCTGTCACAGAATCACGACACGCGTTTCGGTCGAACTCCGTCACACGTACGAGCGGTTCCATGCGCCTTCCTGGCGCATTCGAGCGCAATTCCCCGATGCCGGTAGGGTCTTCCGAAAAGCCGCCGGAAAGAACCGGGAGCGGGGATCCGGGACACTCCGGCGCGTGCATTCCATTCCGATTCCGGCGGCCCGCGCCGAAGCTGACACCGCATAAGAGATTCACCGCTCCGGCACAGAACCCCCGTACCGCACGGGTAGGCACGAGGTTGCCGCAGCGTGAACTCGAAGGGGGCCGTCCGCACGTGAATCACCCTCACATCCGCTCGCCCGCACCCATTCAAAGCATGTACATGCCCCCAAAACGCACCGGGCCCCGCCCGGTCGGACCGGGCGGGGCAGGGCGGTGCGGGGCAGGGGTTCGCGTCAGAGCGCGAGGCGCTGCCCGGGCACGATCAGGTTCGGGTCGTCGCCGATGACGGCTTCGTTGGCGGCATAGAGGTGCTGCCAGGTGGTGCCGTGCCGCTCGGCGATCTCGCTCAGGGTGTCGCCCTTGCGGACGGTGTAGTCGCCCCCGGACGAGGTGCGGCCGGTGCGGTCCGCCGGGCGCTGCGGGGTCTTCGCCGCAGGGGTGGACTTCCGGGCGGTCGACGTGGTCGACGACTTGGACGGCTTCGACGACTTCGTCGCCGACTCCGTGGTGCTCTTCGTGGTCACCGAGGCGCTCTCGGGCGCCGAACCGGTCGCCCCGGCCCGCGCCGAGCAGACCGGCCACGCGTTCCAGCCCTGGGCGTGCTGGACCTTGGTGGCGACGGCGATCTGCGCTTCCCTGGAGGCCTGGTCGGCCGTCGCCGCGTAGGCGGTGCCGCCGTACGCGCGCCAGGTGGAGGCGGAGAACTGGAGTCCGCCGTAGTAGCCGTTGCCGGTGTTGATGTGCCAGTTGCCGCCGCTCTCGCACTGGGCGATGCGGTCCCACACTCCGTTGTCCGCCGCCGCGGCGTTGCCGGTGGCCGCCAGCAGGCCCAGCGGGGCGAGCAGCGCCGCTCCGGCCAGGGCGGCTGTCGTACGGCCCTTGCGGGAGCCGTTCTTGGCGACGGCGGTCTCACGGGTGGTATCGGCACACTCGGACATGTATTTCCCTCTCCACATACCCGGGGTCCCCCAGGCGGGACGCGGTCCCCGCGCGATGGACGCGGTTCCTCGCGCTCGCCCCGTCCGCCGCGGCCGGTACTGCGGTGGTGCTCTGCCTGGTGTGGCCGGCGGACGTACCCGAGCGGTGCTCGTTGCACACGGCGGAGGAATCTAGAGATCGGGAACGCCCGAAATCAACCAACTCCCCGTCAGGCCAGGCCAGTTCGATGTTACCGTGGGTAGCAGCGATTTTCGGCCACCCACTACATTCCCTGATTTCGTGATTTGTCGACCATGGGTTCGATGGATCTGTGATTCACTTCACCGCGTCAAACTCCTTTGGCTTGCGAAGAGTTGACGGGGAGTGCCGGATTCCGCACCAGGAGTGACCCTGCGCAGTGGATGGTTCGATCCCGATCCTCCCAATGCGTGACCCCCACCACAGATCACCCGTTGTCTTCTTCATGAGCCCGCGACCCCGGGGGCTCACGGACCGGGAGCCACCCGGGCCTTCACGCACCGCATCCCGAGGGAGCCACCGTGCCGCGCATGCTCGACGTCAGCGACGAGGTACGCGCCGAGATCGGCGACGAAGAAGCCGACCGGCTGCTCGCCGGAGACAACGCCCCCGGCAGCTACGACTGCACGTCCTGCCGCACCCCGGGCGACTCCGATCAGGAGCGCACCAGCACCGTCCTGTTCATCGGCGACGAGACCGCCGTCCTCGCCTTCGCCCACGCCACCTGCCTGCCCTCGCAGGTCGTCCAGGTCACCGAGGAGCAGCTGCAGGGGGCGGTCCGCTCCATCAACGGCGACAGCGCGCCGGGCGGCGGGCCGCAGAAGTCCGTGCCCGAGCAGGCGGTGCTCGGGGTGACCAGCGGACTCGTACTGATCGCCGGGGAGTTGCACCCCGCGCTGGTCGTGGAGCCGACGTCGCCGATCGTGCGGCCCGGCACGGACGGGGTGGGCGACGACTTCCTGCCGCTCCTCATCGAGCAGGGCTTCATGCCGGTGCCGGAGCTGTCCGCGGTGCCGCCGGTGCTGCACGGGTGGTCGGTGCTGCTGGCGGTGGGTCAGCTGCACGCGGTGCTGCAGCCCGGCGCGACGGGCGGGCAGCCGGTGGCGTGGTGGCAGGCGCATCAGCCGCTGCAGGTGACCGACGGGTGGCGAGCGGCCGCCAACAAGCACCAGCAGGTGCTGATGTTCGCGGCACCGGTGGGGTCGATCGGGCGGCAGCCGCGGGAGGACCTGCTGCGCGACGCGATCGACAAGGCGGCGGCGAACGGGAAGCTGGTGGCGGCGGCGTTGCCTCTTGCGGGGGTTTGAGGGGCGCCCGAGGGGGTGGGGGCTGCGGTGCGTGGGCGGCTACGGGTAATCCGTGGCCGGCCGCGCAGTTCCTCGCGCCTCTGAAGGGGCGCCTGGGGAACCGCATCTCTTTGAAGACCCGGTCGTTTGGACATACGTGCACGCATACGACCTTCCTCCCCACCGGCCGTCCTTCTCCGCCGTTCCCGCTGCTCGGGTATCGCAGGAGGCCCCGGGCGGGCACTCGGCCACGCCGATCTACGACTCGCTCTACGCGGAGTGGGTCAAGAGCTTCCGTACGCTGCCGGGTGATCGCAGCGGTGAGGAGTCCATGGGGTTCGTCGCCTTCGGGAGCACCCCGTTCAGTACCGGCACCCACGGTCTGGGGTCGTACGGAGGGAACTCGTACAGCGCGTACAGCGCGGGTGCCTACAGCGCCCGGAACGGCGGCGGGCAGCCGCAGCCGCCGCAGTGGCAGCGGGTCGGGACGCTCGGGCGGGCCCAGGAGGCCGGGATGACGCCGGTCCCGGCGGCGCTGCCACCGGGACCGCGCCGGGGGATGTGACAGGTCATGCGTGAGGGGCGGCGAGCGTCAGCGG
>NZ_JBHXLU010000120.1:0-18632 GCF_042720695.1 Streptomyces sp. NPDC058457
GTTCCCCGCGCCCCTTCGGGGGCGCGGGGAACTGCGCATCTTGGGGGCGCCACATGCCCCGCGCTTCTGGAAGAGGGCACGGGGGAGAAACCAAGGGGCGCGGGGAACTGCGCGCTCAGCCCCCACGCCCCCGCGGCCAAGCGACTACCGCAACGCCCCCGTCACCTTCTCCGCCGCAGCGACAACGCCCCCGCCCCGCACGAACTCCTCCGCAGCCGCCAGATCCGGCGCGAGGAACCGGTCGGGCCCAGGCCCCTGCACCCCCGCGGAGCGCACCGCATCGATCACCGCCCGCGAGGCCGGTGCCGGTGCCAGACCCTCCCGCAACTCGACGGCCCGGGTGGCCGCATACAGCTCGACGGCGATGATCCTCGTCAGATTGCCCACCGCGGTCCGCAGCTTGCGCGCGGCCGACCACCCCATCGACACGTGGTCCTCCTGCATCGCCGAGGACGGAATCGAGTCGGCCGACGCCGGAACGGCAAGCCGCTTCAGCTCGCTCACCAGCGCCGCCTGCGTGTACTGGGCGATCATCAGCCCCGAGTCGACGCCCGCGTCGTCCGCGAGGAACGGCGGCAGACCGTGGCTGCGGTTCTTGTCCAGCAGCCGGTCCGTCCGCCGCTCGGCGATGGACCCGAGGTCGGCGACGGCGATGGCGAGGAAGTCGAGGACGTAGGCGACCGGCGCCCCGTGGAAGTTGCCGTTCGACTCCACCCGCCCGTCGGGCAGTACGACCGGGTTGTCGACGGCCGACGCCAGCTCCCGCTCGGCGACCAGCCGCGCATGCGCCAGCGTGTCCCGCCCGGCCCCGGCGACCTGCGGAGCACACCGCACCGAGTACGCGTCCTGGACGCGCGGCGCGTCGTCCTGGTGGTGCCCGGTCAGCTGGGAGCCCTGGAGCACGGCGAGCATGTTGGCGGCGCTGTCGCCCTGCCCCGGGTGCGGCCGGATGGCGTGCAGCTCGGGCGCGAGCACCTTGTCGGTCCCGAGCAGCCCCTCAAGGCTCAACGCGGCCGTGACATCGGCGGACTTGTAGAGCATGTCCAGGTCGGCAAGGGCCATGACCAGCATGCCGAGCATGCCGTCGGTGCCGTTGAGGAGCGCGAGCCCCTCCTTCTCGCGCAGTTCGACGGGGGCGATCCCGTGCTCGGCGAGCAGCTCGCCTGCGGGCCGGACGACCCCGTCGGGGCCCTCGGCGTCCCCCTCGCCCATGAGCGTGAGGGCGCAGTGGGAGAGCGGGGCCAGGTCCCCGGAGCAGCCCAGCGAGCCGAACTCGTGCACGACCGGGGTGATGCCGGCGTTCAGCACGTCGGCCATGGTCTGGGCGACCTCGGGGCGCACACCGGTGTGGCCGGAGCAGACGGTCTTCAGGCGCAGGAACATCAGGGCCCGGACGACCTCGCGCTCGACCCGCGGTCCCATGCCGGCGGCGTGCGAGCGGACGATGTTGCGCTGCAGCTGAGCCCGCAGTTCCGGGCTGATGTGCCGGGTCGCGAGGGCGCCGAAGCCGGTGCTGACGCCGTAGACCGGTTCCGGCTTGGCCGCCAGCGCGTCCACGATCTCGCGGGCCGCCGCCAGCGCCGTGACCGCCTCCGCCGACAGTTCGATCCGGGCGCCGCCGCGCGCCACGGCGAGAACGTCGGACGCGGTGACACCGGTCGTCCCCACCACCACAGTGTGCATATCCATATTCAGGAGCGTACGCATTGAATGCGGCTGCTGTCACTAGTGGGGTACGGGGTTGACCCTTACTTGTACGTCACAGCCCGCATGTCACAGCCCCCGGCGCCCGCGGAAGCTCCGCCGCTCGGCCCGCTCCGGAGGCGGCGCGTCGGCCAGCCGTACGACGGGGTCGTCCGGCCCCTCCCGCCCGGCCACCACCGGCCGGTCCGCGCGCAGTGCCTTCGCCCGGTACTGGGCCGCGTCGGCGAGCCGGAACAGCCGGCGGGCCGAGCGCACCGGCCCGATCGGGTCCGCGGTCGAGGCGACGCCGCACGCGACCCCCTCGCCCAGTTCCAACTCCCCGGCCCGGCGGCAGAGTTCGTCGGCCGCCTTGACCACGTCGTCGGCCGGCGGGCCGACCGCCAGCAGACAGAACTCGTCCCCGCCGAGCCGCGCGGCGAGCGCACCGGGGAGCATCGCCCCGCACAGCGACAGGACCGAGCCGAAGCGTTCGAGGAGACGGTCGCCGACGGCGTGCCCGCACGTGTCGTTCACCTTCTTGAGCCCGTTGAGGTCACAGACGACGAGGCTGACCACAGCCCCGTCCGCGCGGTGCCGCTCGATCGCCTCGTCGAGGCGTACGTCGACGGCACGACGGTTGGCGAGCCCGGTCAGCGCGTCGGTGTACGCGAGCCGGCGGGCCTCCTCCAGCTGCTCGGTCTGCGCGATCCCGGCGGCGACGACGGAGGCCAGGACGGTCGCGAAGTCGGCGTCGGCACGGCCGAAGACGGGGGCGCGGGCGGCGCGGGCCACGTACAGCTCGCCCCAGGCCCTGCCGCGCAGCACGACCGGGGCGACCAGGCAGCAGCCGCGACCCCGGCGGCGCAGGGCGGCGACGCGCTGGTGGGAGTAGCCGGGGCGGCCGGCGGCGGTGCCCTCGGCCGTCTCGACCCAGGCGTTGGGGCCGCCGCCGCCCGCCCAGCGTTCGTGGAGGAACTCGGTGATCTCCGGGAACTGGTGCACCGGATAGGCCTCGGCCTCCGGGAACTCCTCCTCGTCCAGGGCGCGCTCCCCGACGTTCACGAGGACCCGCAGCCGGCCCAGCTCGCGCTCCCAGACGGAGAGCGCGGCGAAGCTGCCGTCCAGGGCACGGCAGGCGCCGGCCGCGGCGGCGTGCCAGCACTCACGTGGGGTGTGAGCCGCAGCCATGCCCTGCGCCAGCGCCACGACGGCAGCGAGCCGGTTGTCCTCACCCATCACTCCAGGTTAGGGATTATTTTGCACATTCGGGACATTGGTACGGCGAACAGGTGTTGCGGGGCCGGTGCATCGTCGCGGGCTGCGGCCCGGTGGGGGCTGATCGCGCAGTTCCCCGCGCCCCTAAAGGGGCGCTTCGCCCGCCGCATCTCCCCAGCCGCGGGCAGTCGTGCCGCTGGGGCGGCACGGGTGGGCGCGGGCGGCACCCTGCAAGCGCCGGTAAGCGTCCCCACCCCCGCCCCAGCCCAGCCGCACCTCACTCCCCCGGCCACTGCGGCGACCGCTTCTCGTTGAACGCCGCCACCCCCTCCGCCCGGTCCCCCGAGAACGCCACCGTCCGCCACGCCGCGTCCTCGACCTCGAGCCCCGTCCGCAGGTCCAGCCCATGGCCCAGCCGCAGCGCCCGCTTCGCCGCCCGCAGCCCCACCGGCGAGTTCGCCGCCATCCGGGCCGCCAGCGCCAGCGCCGCCTCCCGGTCCTGCCCCGCCTCCACCAGCTCGTCGACCAGGCCCAGCGCACGCGCCTCCGGCGCCTCCACCCGGCGCGCCGAGAAGACCAGCTCGGCGGCGCGGGCCGCGCCGACCCGGCGGGGCAGCAGCTGCGTGCCGCCACCGCCCGGAATCACGCCCACCGACACCTCGGGCAGGCCCACCACGGCCGTACCGTCGGCCACGATCACATCGCAGGACAGCGCCAGCTCGAAGCCCCCGCCGAGCGCGTAGCCGTGCACGGCGGCGATCGTCGGCATCGGCAGCTCCAGCACGCCGGTGTACGCGCCGCGCGACAGCGGACGGGACCGGAGCAGCTCCGCGTCGCTCATCCCGTTGCGCTCCTTCAGGTCGGCGCCGACGCAGAACGCCCGCTCGTGCGACGAGGTCACCACCACCACGCGCGCGTCCCGGTCGCCGCCGAGCGCGGCACACGCGGCGATGACCGAGCGCGCCATCGCCATCGACACCGCGTTCATCGCCTTGGGCCGGTCCAGCACGAGCTCCGCGACGTGTCCGTGCCGCCGTACCAGCACGAACTCCCCGTACCGCTCCTCGCTCCCGCTCATGTCACCCTCCGCTCGACCCGCCAATGCGTTAACGCCTGTTAACTCCCCGATCATCGCAGCCGGGGCAGGCCGGGGGAAAGGGGCACCGGCCTGCCTGGACACCCTCGTTCGAGTGACATCCCGGGAGACTTCCGGCGCACGCCCCATGGGAGCGCATAACGTGCGCTCGCCACGGCGCATAGGGGGCGCGAGCGCATCGGGGAGGGATCGTGATGACCGAGACGTCGACGCAGCCGACGCGAGACACCGACCTCGCGGCCACGGAGCCGACAGGGCCGGTACCGAAGCCGTCGGCCACGGACACCGCGCAGCCGACGGCACGGACCGACCGGGCACCCACGGCCCGGCCCGCCACGGACACCGCCCCGACCGGCCCGCGCCTCTTCACCCCCCGCCCCCGAGGCCGGCATCGCCGCCCCCGCCCCCACAGGGTCCTGCTCGTCGCGGGCGGGATCGCGCTGGCCGCCGGCGCCCTGAGCCTCGTCCGGGTGGGCGTCCATCCGGGCGTCGGCGGCCCCGGCGCCGCCGAGGCCGAACCCCGGCTGGATCCGGGCACGGGGACGGACCGCTCGGCCCCCGCCGCCGCCACGGTCGCCACCGGCACCGCCACCGCCATCCCCCGGGTGAGCGCCTCGCCGGCCTCGCTGACGGGCGGGGCGAGTACGACACCGACGGCGGCCTCCACCCTCGTACCCCCGCCGGCCACGACCCCGGCCGCCGCACAAGCCGCCCCGGGCACGACCACCATTCCCGAGTCCCCGAACGCACCGGCCCCCTCGACCGACCCACGGCCGAACCAGACACCGCCCCGGACCACACCCGCCGCCACACCCACCCCCACCCCCACACCCCAGCCCTCCGCCCCCGCCCACTCCGACCTCTGCGTCCCGATCATCGGCCTGTGCGTCGGCCCCTAGGGACGCCCGTCGACCGACCCTCCTCCCACCGCCGTCACGAGAGCCGCGGACGGCGGGAACCTGATCCGGGTCGGTCCGGACGGCGTCCTCGACGACGCGACCGCGGCCAATACGATCGCCCATGAGCTGCGCCAGGCCCGCTACTTCCTGAAGCACGGGACCTTCGAGGGCGAGGAGCACGGAGACGGCGACTCGCTGGACGACTGCACCCCGTACGGCTCGGGCAACGCCCCGGAGGACTGGATCGAAGGGAACAGATGAACGAGCCGACGGTATGGCGGGAGACGGACTCCGAGGAGCACCGGGCCTGGCGGCAGGTGTTCAACGAGGTCTGGACCGGCCCGGACCTCGACAGCCCGTGTCCGGTGTGCGGCGCCCGTGCGCTGCATCGCTGGTACCTGCTGGAGGACGACGAGGCGAAGGTCTTCCGGGGGGTTCCGTTCAGCGGCCGCGGACGACTGTGGGAGTGGTGCTCGGTGTGCCGGACCTTCGAGCACTACCCCGACGGCCACGTTCCCGGGTGGTGGACCGCCCCCTACGACGTCCCGCCCGGGTTGCTCCGGTACGACCCGGCACCCGTCGAGGAGGCACGCCTGGCCGCGCTGTGACGGTGCACCGGCGAGGGGTCAGGACGGTGACGCCCCGTCCCGCCGGGTGAGCAGCCACGGCTCCACGACCCCCAGGCCACGCACCGGGCGCTGCCACATCGGCTGGAGCGCGAAGCGGTACGACGGGGGCTCCTCGCCCTCCTTCTCGGCGGTCGCCGCCTCCTCTGCGGCGGCCGCCTCCGAGGCCGGCGCCTCCCCCACCCGGATCAGCTCCTCCGCGAACGCGCTGTCGACGAGCACGGCGTCGCGCGGCGCTATCGAGGTGAGGCGGGAGGCGAGGTTCACGGTCGTACCGAAGACATCGCCCATTCGGGTGGTCACCGTGCCGAAGGCCATGCCGACGCGCAGCTCCGGCATCGTCTCGTCGTTCGCCATGGTCTCGACCAGGCGCAGCGCGATGTCGGCCGCGATACCGGCGTCGTCGGCGGCGTACAGGACCTCGTCGCCGAGGGTCTTGATGAGCCGGCCGCCACGGGCCGCCACCAGGTCGGCGGCGGTGGTCTCGAAGGCCTCGACCAGCTCGCCGAGTTCCTCCTCCTCCATGCGCCGGGTCAGCCGGGTGAAGCCCACGAGGTCGGCGAAGCCGACGGCGAGGCGGCGGTCGACCATCTCCTCGTCGTCGGTGGCCTGCACGACCCGGCCGGCCGAGGCGGCGAGCTGGCGGCGCCAGACGTAGACGAGGAACTCCTCCAGCTCGGGCAGGAGCAGTTCGACGATCGGGTACGTGACCTCGGTGCGGGTCATGCCCGGCTCGGGGGGCTCGGTCAGGCCCTCCAGGAAGGAATCCATCTGCCATTCCGCCAGACGGGCGGTGGTCTGCCCCGTCGACCGCGCCACCTGCACGGCCATGGCCTCGCTGAGCAGCCCCGCCTCGACGAGGCCGGCGAGCCGGCGCAGGGCCAGCACGTCGGCCTCCGTCAGCGCCTTGGCCTGCCCGATGTCGGCGAAGCCCATAGCCCGCCAGAACCGCGACGCCAGCTCCATGGAGACACCGGCGCTGCGGGCCGCCTGGAAGGGGGTGTAGCGGCGCTCGGCCCCGAGGATCAGGCCTTCGAGACGCAGCGCGAGGGGATCCTCGCCGGAGTCGGCGGCGTCCGCGCCCGCGCCGGAGCCCGTGTCGTCGACGGTCACGCCTGCTGCCCTTCCGATCTACCGCGGTCGCATACCGACCGGCCTCAACTCTACGGCAGCTGTGCGGTAGCTCACTTCGTGAGGTAAGCCGACTTGAGGAGATGCGAGGCGCTGCTTCGTCCCCGGCTGCAGGTGCGTGGGGGCTGGTCGCGCAGTTCCCCGCGCCCCTGACGGGGCGCTGCCCAGCCGCCCCTTTTTCAGCTACCCAGCGGCACCCTGCAAGCGCCGGTAAGCGCCCCACCCCCCGGCCCCAGCCCACCCGCACCCGCCCTCACGCCGGCCGCAGGTGCACGATGTCCCCCGCTCCCACCGGCTCCTGGACGCCCTCCCCCGTCGCGATCACCAGTCGCCCGTCGCCGTCGATCGCCACCGCCTCCCCGACCAGCGACCGGTCCCCGGGCAGCTCCGCCCGGACCGAGCGCCCCAGCGTCGCGCACCCCGCCGCGTAGGCCTCCTGGAGCCCGCTCGCGGCCGGATCGCCGCCTGCCCCGCGCCAGCGCCCGTACCAGTCCTCCAGGGACCGCAGGACCGCCCTCAGCAGCGTCTCCCGGTCCGTGCTCACCGCCCCGGCCAGCGCCAGCGACCCGGCCTGCGGCACCGGCAGCTCCGCCGCCCGGAGCGTGACGTTGATGCCGACGCCGACCACCACGGCGTCGTCGCCGGCCCGCTCCGCGAGGATGCCCCCGGCCTTGCGCTCCGCGTCACCCACGGTGACCAGGAGGTCGTTCGGCCACTTGAGCGCCGTGTCGACGCCCGCCGCCTTCGCCAGCCCCGTCGCCACCGCCACCCCGGTGAGCAGCGGCAGCCAGCCCCAGCGGGCCACCGGCACCTCGGCCGGCTTCAGCAGCACCGAGAAGAACAGGCCCGAGCGCGGCGGCGCCGTCCACTGCCGGTCCAGCCGGCCCCGCCCCGCCGTCTGCTCCTCGGCGACCAGCACCGCACCCTCGTCGGCGTCCCCCGCGACGGCCCGCGCCACGAGGTCGGAGTTGGTGGAGCCGGTGCGGTCCACGACCTCGATGTCGCGGTACAGGCCCCCCTGGCCGCCGTCCCGCACCAGGGCCTTGCGCAGCCCCGCCGGGTTCAGCGGTGGACGGTCCAGGTCGGACCAACGATTGTTGTTCGCATCTGCTGCATCTCGCGGCGTCATGCAAGCCACCCTAGGTGTGTTGTACGCCGCACTGCCGTTTGGTAGGCGCCCCACTACGCTACGGATGAGTAACCGTCCCCCCTTTTGAGCAGGCAGGGAGCCGCATCCCGATGTCCGAGCCGGAAGAGATCGACATTCACACGACCGCGGGGAAGCTCGCGGATCTCCAGCGCCGTGTCCATGAAGCGACACACGCCGGTTCGGAGCGCGCGGTCGAAAAGCAGCACGCCAAGGGCAAGCTGACGGCCCGTGAGCGGATCGAGCTGCTCCTCGACGAGGGCTCCTTCATCGAGCTGGACGAGTTCGCCCGGCACCGCTCCACCAACTTCGGACTGGAGAAGAACCGCCCCTACGGGGACGGCGTCGTCACCGGGTACGGCACGGTCGACGGCCGGCCCGTCGCCGTCTTCTCGCAGGACTTCACCGTCTTCGGCGGCGCCCTCGGCGAGGTCTACGGCCAGAAGATCGTGAAGGTGATGGACTTCGCCCTGAAGACCGGCTGCCCGGTCATCGGCATCAACGACTCCGGCGGCGCCCGGATCCAGGAGGGGGTCGCCTCCCTCGGTGCCTACGGCGAGATCTTCCGCCGCAACACCCACGCCTCCGGCGTGATCCCGCAGATCTCGCTCGTCGTCGGCCCCTGCGCCGGCGGCGCGGTCTACTCCCCGGCCATCACCGACTTCACGGTCATGGTCGACCAGACGTCCCACATGTTCATCACGGGCCCGGACGTCATCAAGACGGTCACCGGCGAGGACGTCGGCTTCGAGGAGCTGGGCGGCGCCCGGACCCACAACTCCGTCTCCGGTGTGGCCCACCACATGGCCGGCGACGAGAAGGACGCCGTCGAGTACGTCAAGCAGCTGCTGTCGTACCTGCCGTCCAACAACCTCTCCGAGGCCCCGGTCTTCCCCGAGGAGGCCGACCTCACGGTCACCGACGAGGACCGCGAGCTGGACACCCTGGTCCCGGACAGCGCGAACCAGCCGTACGACATCCACACGGTGCTCGAACACGTCCTCGACGACGGCGAGTTCTTCGAGACGCAGGCCCTGTTCGCCCCGAACATCGTCACCGGCTTCGGCCGCGTGGAGGGCCACCCGGTCGGCATCGTCGCCAACCAGCCCATGCAGTTCGCCGGCTGTCTCGACATCAAGGCGAGCGAGAAGGCCTCCCGCTTCGTCCGCACCTGCGACGCCTTCAACGTCCCGGTCATCACCTTCGTCGACGTCCCCGGCTTCCTGCCCGGCGTCGACCAGGAGCACGACGGCATCATCCGCCGCGGCGCCAAGCTGATCTACGCCTACGCCGAGGCCACCGTCCCCCTCATCACCGTCATCACCCGCAAGGCCTTCGGCGGCGCCTACGACGTCATGGGCTCCAAGCACCTGGGCGCCGACCTCAACCTCGCCTGGCCCACCGCCCAGATCGCCGTCATGGGCGCCCAGGGCGCCGTCAACATCCTGCACCGCCGCACCATCGCGGAGGCGGAGGGCTCGGGAGAGGGTGAGGCCACCCGGGCGCGGCTCATCCAGGAGTACGAGGACGCCCTCCTCAACCCCTACACGGCGGCCGAGCGCGGCTACATCGACGCCGTCATCATGCCGTCGGACACCCGGCGCCACGTCGTACGGGGCCTGCGCCAGCTCCGCACCAAGCGCGAGTCCCTGCCCCCGAAGAAGCACGGCAACATCCCCCTGTAAGGAGCCGCTGTGACGATCAAGGTCATACGGGGCAACCCGACCCCGGAGGAGCTGGCCGCCGCACTGGCGGTCGTAAGAGCCCGCGCGGCAGCCGCGGCGGCCGCCCCGTCCGACACCCCACCGACCAGGACCGCCTGGTCCGACCCGAGCCGCATCGCCCGCCACCGACTGCCCCAGCCGGGCCAGAGCGCATGGACCCGCACCTACTGGCCGAGCTGACGGTAAAAGAGCAGGGGCGCGGGGAACCGCGCACAGAAGTACAACCCCGGGCTCCGATTTGAGTACCCCTACTCAGGCGCCCCCGTCGGCCAAGCCCCACGCTGGTGACATGCTGTGGTCGGACCCCGAAGACGAGCCGCCGAAGGACCTGCAGGACATGCAGAACACCCTCCGGCGGCTCGGCATCTTCCTGGCCCTGGTCATGGTCGTACTGATGATCGTGCTCGGCGTGAGGTGAGCAGCCCCCTGTCGGCCCACACCGATACGCTGCCCCCATGCGCAGACTCGTCCTCGCCTCCCAGTCCCCCGCCCGGCTGAACCTCCTGCGCCAGGCGGGCCTCGCTCCCGAGGTGATCGTCAGCGGTGTCGACGAGGAGGCCGTCACCGCGCCCACCCCGGCCGATCTGGCGCTCGCCCTCGCGGAGGCGAAGGCGTCCGTGGTGGCCGCCCGCCCCGACGTCCAGGGCGCGATCGTCATCGGCTGCGACTCGGTGCTGGACATCGACGGCCAGGCCCTCGGCAAGCCGGCGGACGCCGAGGAGGCCACCGCCCGCTGGAAGTCGATGCGCGGCCGGGCCGGCACCCTGCAGACCGGGCACTGCGTGTGGGACACGGCGAGCAAGCGCTGGGTGTCGGCGACCGCGTCCACCGTCGTACGGTTCGGCGAGCCCACCGACGAGGAGATCGCCACGTACGTCGCCTCGGGCGAACCCCTCTACGTGGCGGGAGCGTTCACCCTGGACGGCCGCAGCGCGCCGTTCATCGAGGGCATCGACGGCGACCACGGCAACGTGATCGGCATCAGCCTGCCCCTGGTCCGCCGACTGCTGGCGGAGCTCGGCGTCGGCATCACGGAGTTGTGGGCGCCGGCGGAGTGAACGGTGCCGCGGGCGGCGTGTCGTTCTTCGCCTCCGCCTTCGGCTCCGGCTCGGGCTCCGGTTCCGGGGCGCTCTCGGAGCCTGCGCCGTCCCCGCCCCCGTCGCCGCCCGCCGCCCCGGCACCACCGGCGGCGTCCGCCACCTGGTCGTACGTCATCAGCAGCAGTACGACGAGCGCGAGGACGACCAGCATGAACAGGAACGCGGTCCAGCCGATCAGGCCCCACGCGAAGGCGCCCAGCAGGCCGTGCACGACCGCCACGCTGACCAGGAGCACCCGGCCGAGGCCCGCGGGCGCGCGGTTGCGTACGGCGACCAGGAGCGCCACCAGGCCGCACAGCGCGAAGTAGAGGCCGAAGATGACGGCGCCCGCCTTCGCGGACATCGACATCCTGTCCGGGTCGAGACCGGCCAGGGACATGTCCTGCCGGTCGACGACCACTCCCATGAACCAGTTGAGTGCCGCGACGCCGAATGCCTCGGCGAAGAGTATGACCGCCACCACCCACGCCACCGGTCTGCGCACCACCGGTCCCCACCCACTTTCGTTCACGGCCCGGACCGAGCCGGTGTTACTTGAAGTACGTTCAAGACATCGCGAACGCTACTAACGGGTAAACCGCGGGACAAGGGTCCGGTCGGCAGCAAAGAAACGTTGGGCCATTCGTAGGGACTCAACAAAGAAACGGAGTGGGGCGCGGCACGCTCTCACAGAGACCTTGACCACACGACGGAGCTAGGGTTTCCCGAAGGAGTCCTGCGTACCGAGGTGCGACAAGGGATTTCGCGGGTCGGGTGAGCCTCGCATCACGCTCCGTGTGGGCAAGCTCACCACCGGGGACGGGTCGAAGTGCCGTGTCGGCAGTCCCTAAACTCGGCTTGTTTCAAGGAGGGAGCCTCAATCGTGCGCAAGGTGCTCATCGCCAACCGTGGCGAAATCGCTGTCCGCGTGGCCCGGGCCTGCCGGGACGCCGGGATCGCGAGCGTGGCCGTCTACGCGGATCCGGACCGGGACGCTCTGCATGTCCGCGCCGCGGATGAGGCGTTCGCCCTGGGCGGTGACACCCCGGCCACCAGTTACCTGGACATCGCGAAGGTCCTGAACGCGGCGCGCGAGGCCGGCGCGGACGCCATCCATCCGGGCTACGGCTTCCTCTCCGAGAACGCCGAGTTCGCGCAGGCGGTCCTGGACGCGGGCCTGACCTGGATCGGGCCGCCGCCGCAGGCGATCCGCGACCTGGGCGACAAGGTGGCGGCCCGCCACATCGCCCAGCGCGCCGGCGCGCCGCTGGTGGCCGGTACCCCGGACCCGGTCTCGGGCGCCGACGAGGTCGTGGCGTTCGCCGAGGAGCACGGCCTGCCGATCGCCATCAAGGCGGCCTTCGGCGGTGGCGGGCGCGGCCTGAAGGTCGCCCGCACCCTCGAAGAGGTCCCGGAGCTCTACGAGTCCGCCGTCCGCGAGGCGGTGGCCGCCTTCGGCCGCGGCGAGTGCTTCGTGGAGCGCTACCTGGACCGCCCGCGGCACGTGGAGACCCAGTGCCTGGCCGACCAGCACGGCAACGTGGTCGTGGTCTCCACCCGTGACTGCTCGCTCCAGCGCCGCCACCAGAAGCTGGTCGAGGAGGCCCCCGCGCCGTTCCTCTCCGAGGCCCAGGTCGCCGAGCTGTACCACGCCTCCAAGGCCATCCTCAAGGAGGCCGGCTACGTCGGCGCCGGCACCTGCGAGTTCCTGGTCGGCCAGGACGGCACGATCTCCTTCCTGGAGGTCAACACCCGCCTCCAGGTCGAGCACCCGGTGACCGAGGAGGTCGCCGGCATCGACCTGGTCCGCGAGATGTTCCGGATCGCCGACGGCGAGGAGCTCGGCTACGGCGACCCGGAGCTGCGCGGTCACTCGTTCGAGTTCCGGATCAACGGCGAGGACCCGGGCCGCAACTTCCTGCCCGCCCCCGGCACGGTCACCCGCTTCGACGCCCCCTCCGGCCCCGGCGTCCGCCTGGACGCGGGCGTGGAGGCCGGCTCGGTCATCGGCCCCGCCTGGGACTCCCTGCTCGCCAAGCTGATCGTCACCGGCCGCACCCGCGCGGAGGCCCTGCAGCGGGCCGCCCGCGCCCTGGACGAGTTCCAGGTGGAGGGCATGGCCACGGCCATCCCCTTCCACCGCGTCGTCGTCCGCGACCCGGCGTTCGGCCCCGAGCTGACCGGCTCCGAGGACCCCTTCACGGTCCACACCCGCTGGATCGAGACCGAGTTCGTCAACGAGATCAAGCCCTTCGCCGCCCCGGCCGACGCCGAGGCCGAGGAGGAGGCCGGCCGTGAGACGGTCGTCGTCGAGGTGGGCGGCAAGCGCCTGGAGGTCTCGCTCCCGGCGTCCCTGGGCATGACCCTGGCCCGCACCGGCCTCGCCGCCGGCGCCAAGCCGAAGCGCCGCGCCGCCAAGAAGTCCGGCCCGGTCGCCTCCGGTGACACCCTCGCCTCGCCGATGCAGGGCACGATCGTCAAGGTCGCGGTCGAGGAGGGCCAGGAGGTCAAGGAGGGCGACCTGATCGTCGTCCTGGAGGCCATGAAGATGGAGCAGCCCCTCAACGCCCACAAGGCCGGCACCGTCAAGGGCCTCGCCGCCGAGGTCGGCGCGTCCCTCACCTCCGGCGCCGTGATCTGCGAGATCAAGGACTGACGACACCCCGTACGGCATCGCCCGGCGAACGTCACCCGTTCGCCGGGCATCCGACTTTCTGGAGCGTGGAACGCCCCATGCGCGCCGACGCCCGCCGCAACCACGACCGGCTGCTCGCCGAGGCCCGCACCGTCTTCGCCGAGCACGGCACGGACGCCTCCCTGGAGGACGTGGCCCGCCGGGCGGGCGTGGGTATCGGCACCCTCTACCGCCACTTCCCGACCCGGCACGCCCTGATGAGCGCCGTCTTCGAGGAAGCGGTGAACGAACTCCTGTCCAGGGCCCGCGAGTTGCAGACGGCCCCGCACCCGTGCCAGGCCCTGCTGACCTGGCTCCACGAGGTGGTCGTCCACGCGGCGGCTTACCGGGGCCTGTCGAGGGCCCTGATGTCAGCGTCCCCGGACTCGGCCCTGTCCCGCTGCGGCACCCCGATGCGGGAGGCGGGCGCGGCCCTGCTGATCCGAGCTCAGGAGGCGGGGACGGTACGGGCCGACGTACAGATCACCGATCTCCTCCAACTCACCCATGCCATCGCCCTGGCAGCGGAGGAGTCACCGGGAGACCCTGAGCTGGCAAACCGCTTGCTCACCCTGACCTTGAAGGGACTCAAGCGCTAGAAACCCAGGGGCTCGGGGCTGTATCGATATGCGGCTGCCGCCGCGTGGGCGCGAGCAACCACACACAACCCGCACCCGCCCATCCACCTGCACCCCTACGGCGACCAGGCGGGCTTACCGCCGCCGCATATCGGCCACCCGCCCCCGCTCGGCCCCCGTCGGCGGCTCTCCCAGCATCGACGCCGACCGCAACCCCGGCCCCTGACTCCGCCGCGGCCCCGGCAGGGCGACGTCCCGACGCTGTTGCTGATGCTGCTGGCGCGGCGGGACCTGGTCACCCCCCGGGTTTCCCGACGCCCCGGCCACGGCGATCTGCACCCCCTGATCGGCAAGGGCCTGCAGCTCGGTGACCGCACGGTCGTCGTGGGCCGGCGGCTCGTCCGTGACCAGCCGGGTGATGACATCGGTCGGCACGGTCTGGAACATCGTGTCCGTACCGAGCTTGGTGTGGTCGGCGAGGATCACGACCTCCGCGGCGGCCTGCACCAGCGCCCGGTCGACGGAAGCCGACAGCATGTTGGACGTGGACAGCCCCCGCTCGGCCGTCAGGCCGCTCCCGGACAGGAAGGCCTTCGACACGCGCAGCCCCTGCAGGGACTGCTCCGCACCGGAGCCCACGAGGGCGTAGTTGGACCCGCGGAGCGTCCCGCCGGTCATCACGACCTCGACCCGGTTGGCGTGGGCCAGGGCCTGTGCCACCAGCAGCGAGTTGGTGACGACGGTGAGACCGGGCACTCTCGCCAAGCGGCGCGCGAGCTCCTGCGTGGTGGTACCCGCACCGACCACGATGGCCTCGCCCTCTTCGACGAGGCCCGCGGCGAGATCGGCGATGGCCGTCTTCTCGGCGGTCGCGAGATGAGACTTCTGCGGAAAGCCGGACTCCCGCGTGAACCCGCCCGGCAATACCGCACCGCCATGCCGGCGGTCGAGGAGTCCTTCTGCCTCCAGTGCGCGCACGTCCCGCCGTACGGTCACTTCGGAGGTCTGGACGACGCGGGCGAGCTCACGGAGCGACACGGCCCCGTTCGCTCGCACCATTTCGAGGATCAATTGGCGACGTTCTGCAGCGAACACGAAACTGACAGTAACCCCAACGACCGTCTGCTTTCAGCAGTTTGCGCCGAATAGCAGAAGTTGTTCGCACAGCAGGGTCGGGAGTGGTATAGGAGCCATCCACCCCGCCTATGCCGCACCCATGACCGGCAACTCCCCGTGACCAGCGGGGAGTCGGTTCCGGCCGTCAGAGCTCGCTGCCGGTCTTCCGCGTGTGCAGCTGACGCGCCACCTCGGCGATCGACCCCGAAAGAGAGGGGTAGACGGTGAACGCGTTCGCGATCTGTTCGACCGTCAGATTGTTGTCGACGGCGATCGAGATCGGATGGATCAGTTCCGAGGCCCGCGGCGAAACCACCACACCGCCCACCACGATCCCGGTACCCGGCCGGCAGAACAGCTTCACGAAGCCGTCCCGGATGCCCTGCATCTTCGCGCGCGGGTTGCGCAGCAGCGGCAGCTTCACCACCCGGGCGTCGATCTTCCCGGCATCCACGTCCGCCTGCGTGTACCCCACCGTCGCGATCTCCGGATCGGTGAAGACGTTCGACGACACCGTCTTCAGGTTCAGCGGAGCCACCGCGTCACCCAGGAAGTGGTACATCGCGATCCGCCCCTGCATGGCGGCCACCGACGCCAGAGCGAACACGCCCGTGACGTCACCGGCGGCGTACACCCCCGGAGCCGTCGTCCGCGACACCTTGTCGGTCCAGATGTGCCCGGAGTCGCGGAGCTTGACGCCGGCCCCCTCCAGCCCCAGCCCCGCGCTGTTCGGAATGGCACCGACGGCCATCAGGCAGTGCGAACCGCTGATCACCCGGCCGTCCGCGAGCGTCACCTCGACCCGGTCGCCGACCCGCTTGGCGGCGGCGGCCCGCGACCGCGCCATGACGTTCATGCCGCGGCGCCGGAAGACGTCCTCCAGGACGGCGGCCGCGTCCGGGTCCTCGCCCGGCAGCACGCGGTCCCGGGACGACACCAGCGTGACCCTCGACCCCAGCGCCTGGTACGCGCCCGCGAACTCGGCACCGGTGACACCCGACCCGACCACGATGAGCTCCTCGGGCAGCTCGGTGAGGTCGTAGACCTGGGTCCAGTTCAGGATGCGCTCGCCGTCCGGCTGGGCGTCGGGCACCTCACGCGGATGCCCTCCGGTAGCGATCAGCACCGCATCGGCCGTGAGCGTCTCCTCACTCCCGTCCGCCGTGCTGACCACGACCTTGCGGGACCCGTCGAGGGCCTGCATGCCCTCCAGCCGCCCGCGCCCCCGCATGACCCGGGCGCCGGCACGCGTCACAGAGGCCGTGATGTCATGCGACTGGGCAAGCGCGAGCCGCTTCACACGGCGGTTGACCTTCCCCAGATCGACCCCGACCACCCGCGCCGCCTGCTCCAGCGGCGGGGTGTCGTCGGCGACGATGATCCCCAGCTCTTCGTACGACGAATCAAAGGTCGTCATGACCTCGGCCGTAGCGATAAGGGTCTTCGACGGCACGCAGTCGGTCAGCACCGACGCTCCGCCCAGACCGTCGCAGTCGACGACGGTCACCTCCGCGCCGAGCTGCGCGGCCACCAGCGCCGCTTCATAGCCGCCGGGTCCGCCACCGATGATCACGATCCGAGTCACGTACTCCATTGTCCCGCACGCTTCAAGGTGCTATTGCCCGGGGGCCGCGCCCGGCGCCTCCCGGGACGGGAGTGACACCCGTGACGCCTGCCGTACCCTCTCTCCATGTCGTCGCTCTACGCCGCGTACGCCGGCAATCTCGACGCGCGGCTGATGTCCCGCCGCGCCCCCCATTCCCCCCTGCGCGCCACCGGCTGGCTGAACGGATGGCGGCTGACCTTCGGCGGCGAGCAGATGGGCTGGGAGGGCTCCCTGGCGACGATCGTCGAGGACCCCGTCTCCCAGGTCTTCGTCGGCCTGTACGACATCGCCCCGATGGACGAGGAGTCCATGGACCGCTGGGAGGGCGTCGCCATGGGCATCTACCGCCGCGCCCGGGTCCGCGTGCACACCCTGGAGGGCGAGGAGACCGCCTGGCTCTACGTCCTCGACGGCTACGAGGGCGGCCTGCCCTCCGCCCGCTACCTGGGCGAGATCGCCGACGCGGCCGAGTCCGCGGGCGCCCCCCACGACTACGTGATGGAACTCCGCAAGCGCCCCTGCTGAGACGCCAAGTCCCACAGACCACCCACAGCCCACCCAAAAGTTATCCGCGTCACACCCCTCATCGGAAACGACAAGACAACGATCGCAATCCCATGAGCTCCGTCATCTACGCGCGTAGGCCCAGACCGGCTACTCTCATGCGCGTGAACGCATCTCTTCTTCCGGACGACATCCAGGGCGACCCCCACGCCGCCGCCGACGCGGCCGCCGCTCGCCTGCGCGAGCTCACGGGCGCCGAGACCCACGACGTCGCCCTCGTGATGGGCTCCGGCTGGGCTCCGGCCGTCGACGCCCTGGGCGCCCCCGACGCCGAGTTCCAGGTCACCGAGCTGCCCGGCTTCCCGCCGCCGGCCGTGGAGGGGCACGGCGGCAAGATCCGCTCGTACTCCTCCGGTGACAAGCGCGCGCTGGTCTTCCTGGGCCGCACGCACTACTACGAGGGCCGGGGTGTCGCCGCCGTCGCACACGGCGTCCGCACCGCCGTGGCCGCCGGCTGCAAGACGATCATTCTCACCAACGGCTGCGGCGGCCTGCGCGAGGGCATGCGCCCCGGCCAGCCGGTCCTCATCAGCGACCACATCAACCTGACGGCGACCTCCCCCATCATCGGCGCCAACTTCGTCGACCTCACCGACCTCTACTCCCCCCGCCTGCGCGCCCTGTGCAAGGAGATCGACCCCAGCCTCGAAGAGGGCGTCTACGCGCAGTTCCCCGGCCCGCACTACGAGACCCCGGCCGAGATCCGCATGGCCCGCGTCATCGGCGCGGACCTGGTGGGCATGTCGACGGTCCTCGAAGCGATCGCTGCGCGCGAGGCGGGCGCCGAGGTCCTGGGCATCTCCCTGGTGACGAACCTCGCCGCGGGCATGACCGGCGAGCCCCTCAACCACGAGGAGGTCCTCCAGGCGGGCCGCGACTCGGCGGCGCAGATGGGCGAGCTGCTGGCGCAGGTGCTGGGCAGGCTCTGAGGACGCCATCCGGGTTGCCACCTGCGGTCCGATTGCGTCTGCGGGTCCATCGCGGCTGGTCGCGCAGTTCCCCGCGCCCCTTACGGGGCGCTGCAGTAACCCATGCCGGGACCGAAACGGAGCGCTGCAGTCACCCCGAGCCAGGATCGGGACGGGACGCTGCAGCCACCCCGTGCCAGGATCGGGACGGGACGCTGCAGCCACCCCGTGCCAGGATCGGGACGGGACGCTGCAGCCACCCCATGCCGCGGTCGGGGCGGGACGCTGCAGTCACCCCGTACCACGGTCGGGACGGACTCTGCAGTCACCCCGTACCACGGTCGGGGCGGGACGCTGCGGCTGCCGGCTGTCGCAATGGTTCGCAAGGGGACGGGGCGGGGAGTTTCCGCCCGCAGCGGCCGGCGTCCGTCGCCCCGCACAATCCGAGATGCACCACCGCCGGTCCGAGGACGGAGACTCCCCGCCCCCGCCCCCACCCACCCCCAACCCGAGGCCCCCACCGCCACCCCCCCCGAACCGCCCAAGCGCCGCCGGCACCCCACGCGAGGGTGGTAGCCCACCGGGC
>NZ_JBHXLU010000120.1:18642-36361 GCF_042720695.1 Streptomyces sp. NPDC058457
CGGGGGGGGGGGGGGTTTGTGCCCGCCGGCGGCGGCGGGGACCCCCCCCCCCCCCACCCCGCCCCCCCCCCCCCCCCCCCGGCCCCCCCCCCCCCCCCCCCCCGGCCCCGACCCACCCCGAACCGTAGGCGCCACGCGCACCCCCACCGAAGCCGCGCATGCGCCGCAGGCACACCACGAGAGGTTGGACGACGACCGTGCACGACGATCTCACCGCCCGGGCCCGAGCCTGGCAGTCCGAGGACCCCGACCCGGAAACCCGCGACGAGCTCGCCAAGCTGATCGAGGCCGGTGACCTCACCGAACTGTCGGCCCGCTTCAGCGGCACCCTCCAGTTCGGCACCGCCGGCCTGCGCGGCGAGCTCGGCGCCGGCCCGATGCGCATGAACCGCTCCGTCGTCATCCGAGCCGCCGCCGGCCTCGCCGCGTACCTCAGGAAGCAGGGCCACGGCACCGGCACCGGCACCGTCGTGATCGGCTACGACGCCCGCCACAAGTCCGCCGACTTCGCCCGCGACACCGCCGCCGTGATGACCGGCGCCGGCCTCAACGCCGTCGTACTCCCCCGCCCCCTGCCCACCCCGGTCCTGGCGTTCGCCATACGGCACCTGGGCGCGGTCGCCGGCGTGGAGGTCACCGCCAGCCACAACCCGCCCCGCGACAACGGCTACAAGGTCTACCTCGGCGACGGCTCCCAGATCGTCCCGCCCGCAGACGCGGAGATCGCCGCCGAAATCCACGCAATCACCACCCTGCACGACATCCCCCGCCCCGACACCGGCTGGGAGACCCTCGACGACACCGTCCTGGAGGCCTACCTGGCCCGTACGGACGCCGTCCTGTCCCCCACCTCCCCCCGCACCGCCCGCACGGTCTACACGGCGATGCACGGCGTCGGCAAGGACACCCTCCTCGCCGCCTTCGCCCGCGCCGGCTTCCCCGCCCCCACCCTCGTCACCGAGCAGGCCGAACCGGACCCCGACTTCCCGACCGTCGCCTTCCCCAACCCGGAGGAGCCGGGCGCGATGGACCTCGCCTTCGCGACGGCCCACGCCGACGACCCCGACCTGATCATCGCCAACGACCCGGACGCCGACCGCTGCGCCGCCGCCGTCAAGGACAACGGCGACTGGCGCATGCTCCGCGGCGACGAGGTCGGCTCCCTCCTCGCCGCCCACCTGGTCCGCCGCGGCGCCACCGGCGTCTTCGCCGAGTCGATCGTCTCCTCCTCCCTCCTCGGCCGCATCGCCGAGAAGGCCGGCCTGCCGTACGAGGAGACCCTCACCGGCTTCAAGTGGATCGCCCGCGTCGACGGCCTGCGCTACGGCTACGAGGAGGCCCTCGGCTACTGCGTCGACCCCGACGGCGTCCGCGACAAGGACGGCATCACCGCGGCCCTCCTCATCACCGAACTGGCCTCGGTCCTCAAGGAGGAGGGTCGCACCCTCCTGGACCTCCTCGACGACCTCGCCGTGGAGCACGGCCTGCACGCCACCGACCAGCTCTCGGTCCGCGTCCAGGATCTCTCCGTCATCGCCCGGGCCATGCAGACGCTCCGGGAGCACCCCCCGACCGAACTCGCGGGCCTCCCCGTCACCAGGGCCGAGGACCTCACCCGGGGCACGGACAGCCTGCCCCCCACCGACGGCCTCCGCTACACCCTCACCGGCGCCCGCGTCATCGTCCGCCCCAGCGGCACCGAGCCCAAACTGAAGTGCTACCTGGAGGTAGTGGTCCCGGTGGCCGACCACACCGGCCTCCCCACGGCCCGCGCCACCGCGGCCGACCTGCTCACGGCCATCAAGCGCGACCTGTCCGCAGCGGCCGGCATCTGACACACCCGGGAGGGCGCCCCTGAGGGGGCGTCCCCTCAGGGGCGCCCCCCGGCGTTGACCCATGTACGGCTCCACAGCACCCCATCGGGTGATTTCCCGGCGGCAGTTGACGCGGGCTCCGCGCACCGCCCGGGTGGCCGGGAAACGGTGAACGGGTAACACCCGCCGAAGCAGCCGTCGTACTGGAGCCGCCGCCGTGTCCTCGACCGCCCCCGACACCGCCCCCCGCGGGCACATCCCGGGCACCCGACGACCCCACCACCCCACCGCGACCGCCGCCCCCCGGCACGCCCTGCGCCGGGCGGCTCCCGCGCTCGCCGCGTACCTCGCCGTACGTCTCACCGGGCTGGCGTTCCTCGCCGTGTGGGCGCACCGGCGGCACCACGGGGTGTGGCCGATGCTGGCGACACAGTGGGACTCCCGCTGGTACCTCGGCATCGCGGACCACGGGTACACCCACGTACTCGGTACCGCGTACGACCACAACAACCTGGCGTTCTTCCCCCTGTACCCACTCCTGGTCAAAGCCGTCGCGGTGCTGACCCCCGGCACCCGGGCCAGCACCGGCCTGGCGCTCGCCTGGCTGGCGTCGCTGACCGCCGCCTGGGGGGTGTTCGCGGTGGGCGACCGGCTGGCCTGCCGCCGCGTCGGGGTGCTGCTCACCGTGCTGTGGGCGGCGTACCCGGTCGGACTCGTCCAGTGGATGGGCTACACCGAGTCCCTGTTCACGGCGTTCGCCGCCTGGACGCTGTACGCGGTGCTGACCGAGCGCTGGCTGTACGCGGCGGCGGGCTCGGTACTCGCCGGCCTGACCCGGCCGACCGGCATCGCCGTGGCCGCCGCCGTCACCGTCACCGCCCTGCTCTCCCTCCGGACCCGCTTCTCGCCCCGCGCCCTGACGGCGGCACTGCTGGCCCCGCTCGGCTGGTGCGGGTACGTCGGCTGGGTGGGCCTCAGACTCCACCGCTGGGACGGCTACTTCGCCGTACAGCGGATGTGGCACAACGAGCTGGACGGCGGCGCGGAGACCCTGCGCTGGCTACGGCACCTGTTCGGGCAGGTCTCGCGGCCGGAGCTGTTCCTGGTCGTGGTGAGCCTGACGATGCTGGCCTCCGTCGTCCTGTTCGGACTGTCGGCGGCGGACCGCCAACCGCTCCCGCTCCTCGTCTTCAGCGCGGTCCTGCTGCTGATCGTGGCGGCCAGCGGCGGCGTCTACTTCCCGCGCGCCCGCTTCCTCCTCCCCGGCTTCCCCCTCCTGCTCCCGGTGGCCTGCCACCTCGCCCGTGCCTCGACACGCGTACGCGTACTCGCCCTGACGGCGGCCGTCGCGGGCTCGGCGTACTGCGGGGCGTACATGCTGCTGGTGTGGCCGAGCGCACCGTGAGCGGTCAGTCCCGCACCAGGTAGCTGCTGGGGCCCGCCCACTGCACGGCGTCCTTGCAGGCGTCCACCTCGTCCTGCCCACCGCGGACCACACCCGCGGACCAGGTACCGATCCGGATGGTGGTGCCGGCCGGCAGCCCAGCCGCGCCCGCGGCGGCCCGCGGCGCGGTGGCCTCGGTGCCGGAGGCGCTCGGACGGCGGGACGACGTGACCGGCACCCGACGGGACAGGTCCGGCCCGGGCACCCGGCCGACCGCGCTCGCGGACACCCGGTCCGCGGTGTCCGGGACCCGCACCCCCGCTCTCACCCCGACCCCGACCCCGGCCCCGGCCCCGCACCCGGCGAGGAGCAGCACCGCCACCAGCGCCGCGGCGACACCACCGGCGCCCGGCCGCTGCCGCCCCGTCACCCGAAACGTCCGTTCACGTAGTCCGAAGTCCTTTCGTCCTGAGGTGAGTTGAACATCGCGTGGGTGTCGCCGTGCTCGACGATCACACCGGGTGTGCCGTGCGAGGCGAGGAAGAACGCGCAGTTGTCGGAGACCCGGGCGGCCTGCTGCATGTTGTGGGTGACGATGACGATCGTCACTTCGTCCTTGAGGTCGTGGATGGTCTCCTCGATACGGCGGGTGGACGTCGGGTCGAGCGCCGAGCACGGCTCGTCCATCAGCAGCACGCGCGGCCGTACCGCGAGCGACCGGGCGATGCACAGCCGCTGCTGCTGACCGCCGGAGAGCGCGCCGCCGGGCTGCCGGAGCCGGTCCCGGACCTCCTTCCACAGGCCCGCCTTGGTGAGGCACTCCTCGACCAGGTCGTCCCTGCCGTCCCGGGAGGCCCTGATGGCGTTGAGCCTGAGACCGGCGACGACGTTGTCGTAGATCGACATGGCGGGGAAGGGATTGGGCTTCTGGAAGACCATGCCGATCTCGCGGCGGGCGTGGGTGATGCGCCGGCCGCGGTCGTAGATGTCCACCTCGTCGAGCAGCACCCGGCCCGCCAGCGAGGCCGATCCGATCAGCTCGTGCATCCGGTTGAGGATCCGCAGGAAGGTCGACTTGCCGCACCCGGAGGGGCCGATGAGCGCGGTGACCTGGCGCGCGGGCATGGTGAGCGAGACCCGGTCGAGGACCTTGTGGTCGCCGAACCAGGCGGAGACGGCATCGGCACGCAGGGTGGCGGGGCCGTCCCCGAAGCGGGGTCCGCCGCCACGGCCGGCCTCGACGGGCGGCTGGACGACGGTGTCGACAAGATCGGTGTTCTCGGACATGCGCTGGGTCAACTTCCGTTCGGGGTCCGTCGGTTCAGAGCAGGTTCGGCAGCAGTGCCGTGATGGACTGGGAGTCGGCGAGGCCCAGCGCGAGCAGCAGCGGGCCCGCGCAGATCCAGGTCTGCCAGCGGCCCCAGACGCGGAAGGCGACCACCGCGAGCAGCGCGGCGAGCAGCAGGCCCTGGGTCCACAGGAAGACACCGAGCCAGGCGCCGGAATCGGTACCGAGGGCCTGTTCGGAGTCGGCGATCCAGCCCGCCCGCAGATCGCGGGGCGGGTTGGGCTGCACCGGCGTCACCAGCTTGGCGTCGACCCGGAGCACCCCGCTCGGGGTGTACGGCGCCCCGGTCGCGGTGATGAGGGTGAGCCGTCCCTGCCCCTCGGCGACCGGGGCGGGCAGTGCGTCGCCGGCCCGGCGGACGCCCGTGACCTCGTAGACCGACTTGCTCTGGCCGGTGGTGATGTCGATGCGGCTGCCGACGGGCAGTCGGTACAGGTCGTGGAACGGGCTGCCGTAGCCCCACTGGCGGCCCATGATCACCGTGGTCCCGGCCTGACCGGGCAGCGGAGTGTCCCTCCGATGCCCCGGCCCCGCCATCAGCACCTCGGAGGTGGTCCCCTCGGCGACGACCTCCTTGAGGCCGAGGGCGGGGATCCGCAGCAGGGCGACGGGCGCGCCCGCCTTCAGCAGCTTGCCCTCGTAGTCCCGCTGGCCCACCGGGGCGGTGCCCAGGGCGAGTTCCCTGCGCAGTTCGTCGTAGGCGGTCTGCTGGTCGCGGGCGTGCTGGAGGTGGCCGACGATCGTGAGGTTCGCGGCGAAGCCGAGGAGGACGGCGGCGAGAACGCAGAGGGCCGCCCCGGCGAGCGCGAGCCCGGGGCGGGCGGGAGGCCGCGGGGTCTCCTGTCGCGGCTCGGTGGCCGGCGGGGGCGGGGCGAGGGTGGTCACGGGGTGCGCTCCTCGAAGCGGAGGGTTTCTACGACTGGGTACGACTTCCTGCGCGGCGGGCGGACGGGCGGACCCGGGGGCGCGTCGGCGTGCGCCTCCGGGCCGGTCCGTCCGCCTGTCGGCCGGTGCCGGTCGGTCAGTGGTGCTGCGGGGTGTCACCGCCGAAGGTCAGCAGGCCCTTGCGGCGCATGTGGAGCACGAGGGCACCGCCGGCGGAGAGGAACGCGAGGGAGGCCAGGCCGATCGCGCCGACCTGGGCGCCGGTCGAGGCCATGGAGCCGCCGCCGCTGCCGGAGCCGCCGCTGTCACCGCCGGTCGAGCCGCCGGTGTCCGCACCGCCGCTGCCGGTACCGCCCGTGTCCGTGCCGCTGGAGTCCGAGGCGGAGGCGCTGGGTTCGGGGGACTCACTGGAGTCGTCGGAGCCGGTCGTGAAGGCGAAGTCGACGCTGTGCCCGTCGGTCTTGTCCTCGGCGAGGGTGAGCGTGTGGTCGCCGTCCTCGATGTCCTTCGGGACCGTGAACGCGTAGTTCTCCACGGTCCCGTCGGAGTTCGCCTCGGCGTCCTCGAACGTCGAGTCGCTGTCGGCCAGGGTGACCTTGACCGCGGCGCTCGCGGTGTAGCCGCGGGCGGTGATCTTCACCTTCTGCCCGGCTTCGAGGTTCGGGTCGGTGCCGAGGGTGTTGCCGTCCTCGTCGGTGACGGTGAGGTCGGGGTTGTCGGAGGGGCTGGGGCCGGAGGGGGCCTGGTCGGTGCTGACGAAGTCGAAGGCGGCGTAGATGCCCGACTTCTCGGAGAAGTTCAGGGCGTGGTCGCCGTTGGTCAGGGCGTTTGGCACGGTGAACGCGTAGTCCGCGACGGCGCCGTCGGCGTTCGCCGTCACGTCGGCGAAGGTCGCGGTGGAGTTGGAGAGGGTCACGTGTGCGGCCGCCGCCGGGGTGAAGCCCTTGACGGTGACCTTCACCTTCTGGCCGACGTACAGGGTCGGCTTGTCGCCGAGAGCGGTGCCGTCGGCGTCCTTGGCGGAGACGACGTAGTCGATGTTCGCGGTCCCACTGGCCTCGGCGCCGGAGTAGGAGTCGGCGTCGGTGGGGGTGAACACGGCGCTGAAGGGCAGCGGGCCGCCGATCGCGGGTGCCTTGACGGTGAGTTCGGCCGTGCCGTTCGTGACCTGCGCGGTGCCGAGCGACGTGTCACCGTTCCTGAACTCCACGGAGCCGGCCGCCGACGCGGGCGACACCGTGGCGGTGAGCTTGAGGTCGCCGCCCACGGCGACGTCGGAGGCCGCGCTCACCGCGAGCGTCGTGGCCTGCTGTTCGAGCAGGGACCAGGTGTCGCCCGTGACCCGGACCTTGGCGAGGAAGACCGGGACGTCGGTGCCGCCGCCGCAGCCCAGACCCAGGGTGTACGTGCCGTCGAGGGATCCGTCGGGGATCCACGTGCGCAGCCGTGCCTCCAGGCTCTTCGCGGCGGCCAGGGTCGTCACGTTCATCGTGAAGGGAGCCGTGCCGGCCACGATCTTGGTGGCGCCCTGGCCGAGGGTGGCCTGCGTGGTGTCGCTCGTGGGGCTGAACACCTTGAGGACGGCCGCCTTGCCGACCGTGTCGTCCGGGCAGCCGGCGGTCGTCGTCACCGACGTGACCATGGGGTAGGTCGAGATGCTGCCCGTGCTGGGGGTGAGCGTGAACTTGCCGAGCTGGGTGGCGGCATGGGCCCGGCCCGAGAAGGCGAGGACCCCGGCCAGGGCGGCGCACAGCAGGGCGACGCCGGTCAACAGCGCCACCGGTGATCTGAGTTGTGCGAGACGGTGATTCATGTGGTGGTCCCCCCGCGGGGTCTCGGCCGTGGATGAAGTGG
The DNA here is from genome assembly GCF_042720695.1 of Streptomyces sp. NPDC058457. Taxonomy (NCBI): domain Bacteria; kingdom Bacillati; phylum Actinomycetota; class Actinomycetes; order Kitasatosporales; family Streptomycetaceae; genus Streptomyces; species Streptomyces sp. NPDC058457. Next base: position 25,928 of record NZ_JBHXLU010000120.1, read on the forward strand.
ATGAGTACGCCGACAGGGCCGGACACCCGTGGGGTGCCCGGCCGTTGTGCGGCTATGGGGCGGTGATCAGCTCTCGCCCTTGAGGGTCGTGCTGCCGCAGTCGCTGCCGAGGGTGCCGAAGCCGTAGTCGGTGATGATGCTGGTGTTCGTGCAGACCTTCGAGCCGGTGCCCACGAAGGTGTCCGCGATCAGCGCGTCCGACAGCTTGGCGGTCGGGACGACGTTGTAGACGTTCCGCAGGTAGGGGAAGGAGAGGTTCAGCGAGAGGTCGTCCTCGTTGCGCGCGACGACACCGTTCACCGAGCCGAGCACGGCCTCACCGCGGCGGTCGTCCACGACGGAGGTCTCCTGGGCCGTGTACTGGGCCACGGAGTACGGGAAGATGTCACCCGCGCTGTCGACGACCGAGCCGTCGTTCTCCTGGATGGTGGAGTTCGAGGTGACGCAGGAGCCGGGGGTCGTCACGCCGATGGAGCTGAGGAAGAAGGCGCGGGTACCCGAGGCCGACTGCGGCAGGATCGGGGTGAGGGTGACACCGTTGAGCGAGGTCAGGGTGCACTCGTAGATGGCCTTGAGCTGGGCCGTGGTCAGGTCGTCCGGCAGGGCGCTGCCGTCCTGCTTCACCCAGGACACCGCGTCCTTGGCGTACGGGATGAAGGTCAGGTCCGTGGTGGTGGTGTTGTTCGGGCCACGCGAGGAACGGGCGAAGTCCACACAGCCGGTGCTGCCGTCCAGAGCGGTGTTCAGCGCGGTGATGCCGGCGCCGGAGCCGTCGGGGCGGTTGATCGTGCAGCTGCCGCTCCCCTTGGTCGTGATCGTGCTGGAGCCGGTGGCGTTCCAGGAGGCGATGACCTTGCCGCCGCTGTTCGTGATCGCGTTGCCCAGGGCGTTCACGACGTCCTGGGTCGTGTCGGAACCGACACCGGCCAGCTGACGGTAGTCGGTGGCCGAGCTGGGGTCGGCGTAGGCGGCGGGGGCGGCCAGGGCGCCCAGGCCCAGGGCGACCGCACCGGCAGCGGCACCGATGCGCACGCGGGACTTGACGTTCACTTGATTTCTCCTCCGTTGAAACGGATCAAGCAATGGACGTGCAAGCAGATCCGGATTTTCTTTTTTCGCCACCGACCCGTCGGCCGGTTTCGGCACCGACCCGTCGGCCGGCCACGCAGAACAATTCCGCAGACCCGCATCCCCCGGCCACTAATTCCAACCGGTCATCAGGTTACGAAACCATTGCCTAGGTGAATCCAAGGGAACTCACTGGGCGGTATGCGGATTCCCCGGGGCCCGAATACACCCCGGCAATGGGAATCCGGCGATTACTCGGCTTTCCCTCCGTGGAAAGGGGTCGAGGCCGCCCCGCGTACCGACAGCCGCCGCATCACCGGCCCCGCGAGCGCGGCCGCTCCGCCGGCGACGAGAACCCCGAGCAGGACCCAGCGGATCAGCCCGAGCACCTCCGACGGGGTGTAGCCGCCGGACTGGGCCACGTTCTGCTTGGCCGGGTCGGTCTCGCTCGGGGCGGTGGAGGGCCGGGCGGTGTCCGACGCGTCGGCGCCGGTCGCGGCACCCGAGGTCCCGGCCGGGTCGCCGCCGGTGCCGCCGGCCACGCCGCCGCCCGCCGCTCCGCCGCTGCCGGTGCCGCTCAGGTCGTCGCCGCCTCCGGACGTGCCGCCGGAGGACCCGTCGGCGTCCGGCACGCCCTTCTCCAGCCGGTCCGCGGCCTGCTCCGCCTGCGTGCGCATGGCGGTGGGCAACGGGGCGTAGCCGTAGGGCAGTTCGCCCTTCGCGGTGCCCTGGGTCTGTCCCGCACCGGCCGCGTAGCGCATCACCTTGGCGTAGTCCTGGCGGGCGTCCTCGGCCTGGTCGAGCGAGGCCGCCGCGTAGACCACTGCGGTCAGCGGATAGGCGCCGTCCTTCATCCTGGTGGGATCGGACGCCTTGACGCCGGCCACGTCCGAGTCGGGCATCTCGGCGACCGCCTTGAGCAGGGACTCGTCGGTCGGCATGACGTACTTGCCGTCGGCGTTCGCCAAGGCGGCGGCGCCCAGTTGGTAACGCACCGCGGACGCGTTGTCCACCACACCGAACTGGCGCTGTTTCGTCGGAATGGGACGACCCACCGGCGTCAGTTTCGGCACGTCGGCGGTGAGAGTGCAGTCATATGCGGTGCCGATGTCACCACGGCGTACCTTCAGTGCCCCGTCGTGCATGTCGTTGACATAGGGGACGACGTCCAGCCCGGTGTATGTGGTCGTGGTGGTGTTGCCGCCCCCGCAGTCCGTCGTGGTGGGCGCGATGTCGGCCTTGGGGAAGAAATCCAGGGAATCCGAGACCACCCCGTCCTCGTACGAGGGGTTGACCTTCATTCCCCAGGGATCGGCTTTCCCGTCGATGAACTCCTTCGCGTCCTTGTTCGCCAGAATGTATTTCCACACCAGATTGGCGGAGTCGGTGTTGGCCAGGGTCACGGCCAGACCCAGTGGGGCGTTGGCGGCCGCCTGACTCGCGAGACCGGGATTGAGCTGGAGGAATTCAGGGTCCTTGACGATGGAATCCGGGTTGCCGGAGAGGTAGTCGGGCACCTTGTTGCCCGGCTTGACCAGGCTGAGGGGGTACGACTGCGTGAGTACCTTGGCCAGCAGTCTCTGGTTGAGCTTGAGCTCCGTCAGCGGCCGGCTGCCGCCCGTCGCGTCGTACATCCAGACGAAACCGATCGTCAGCCCCGTCACCGCGACGGGCGCGTGCACCACCTGGGCCGCCCCGTCGACCGGCTCGACGGGATCCACCGTCATGGCGAGCCCCGCCAGCGGGTCACCCGAGGTCACGGCGGACCGAGCCTGCTGCTCACCGGACTGGGTGTAGTTGAACCGGTAGGTTCCGCTCCTGCACAGCGCGCTCTGCCATGACGTGATGGCGTCGGTGGCCAGTTCGGAACCCATGATCCCGCGCTCGGGCTTGTCCGCGTCGCAGTTGTCCGTGACCGGCGCGAAGCCGAGCCGGAACACGATGCGCTGGTCCCAGTTCGACTGGCTGATCGAGGAGGTGACCTGGTCGCCTCCGATGTGTGTTCTCCCGTTGGGGTCGTGGGTACCGCGGGGCACGACCACCAGCCAGCACGGCTGGATCACGCCGGCCGAAGTGGTGCGGGCGCCGCAGCCCAGGGCCGGTTGTTCCACGGCCGACTTCAGCTCGAACGAGATGTCGCCGCCGCCGTCCCCGTCGTTCGGCATGAACGGGTCGGCGTTGGTGTCGCCATCGGTGAAATACGTGGTGTCCGTGGGGCCCGTGGTGGAGTCCCCCTGCCCGCCGACCGGCCGGAACGGCACGTAGTGGGTGCCGTTCTTGTCGACCGGGGTCGAGGAGTCGGATTCCAGCGGGTCATGGCCCGAGGTGTCGCCCCGGTATACGGCCCGGCCGTCCCCTTTCTGCCCGCCCGCCGCCAGCCCGAACTCGCACTGCGTACGGTCCGGCCCGGACGCCGCGTCCCCCCAGCACTGCATGATCGACAGGAAGTTCGTCTCGACGTTGCCGGACGGCTCCCCGCCCGTCCACGTCACCCGCACGCCCTGCCCGGCCAGGTCCTCCGTCTGATGCACCGTGACCTTGAGATTCGAGAAGTCGTCGCCGTACACCCCCTTCGCCCCGGTCTTGGTCACCGCCGAACTCCCGGCCGTGGCCGCCTGCGCCTGATCAGCCCCCTCGGGCAGCGGCAGCACCGCCAGCACCAGCGCGGACAGCAGGCAGCCGACCCCCGCGGTCACCCGGCGCCGACCGGGAGACATCCGTGTCGTCAGCCCTCTCCTCATCACAGCTCTCCCTTACGGCGCGAACGTCCCGCGAGCAGCCGCGCGGTGAGCGGCGGCCCGACGACCACCGCGACGAGCAGTACGGCCGACAGGGCCATCAGGGCGCCGCGCATCCCGAGGCTGTTGTCGGAGGCGAGGGCGACGGGGTTGGCGGCCACGTTCGTGTCGCCGCTGCCCGTCCCGTCGCCGCTGACCACCTCACCGGTGTCGGGGTCGACGGTGGCCCCCGAGGTACCGCCGACGGCGCTCGCGCCGGCGTCGGGCGTGCCGTCACCATTGGTGTCCGTGCCACCGGTACCGCTGCCGCCCGTGGCCGAGGAACCGCCGGTCGACGAGCCGCCGGCCGACGAACCGGAGCCGCCCGAGGAGCTACCGCCCGTCGCGCCCTGCTTCACCGGGGTGTCGGTGCCCGCCGCGCCGGCCGTGCCGGTGGTGCACTGCGTCGGCCCCTTCTTGTCGCAGGACTTGGGGTACGGCGCGTTCTTGATCAGGGTGTTGACCCCGCCGGAGAAGGTGGGGTTGCGGCAGTTGTCGATGTCGATGCTGCCGGTGGGCGCGCCCGGAACCTTGCGGAGCTGGTCGAAGCCCGCCTGGACGAGGTTCTTCGGCAGCGGCGAGTAGCCGAGGTCGTCCGCCTGCTGCTGGCCGTCGCAGAGGAAGTAACGGCCGAACGTGCCCAGCGAGTTGCCCTTGGCCGCGGTGAAGCCGGACTCCACCTTCGTCGGCAGGATCATGTAGCTGTAGCTGGACAGCGGGTAGGTGCGGGCGTCGGCGTTGGTGTAGACGCCGTCGAGGATCTGGGTGAGGTAGTTGACCGACGCCTCGTTCTCGTTGATCTCGGCCTTGGTCAGCGCCACCGCGACGCTCGCGGCCGTCGGCTCGACGTAGTAGCCGTCCTTGTTGAGCACCTTGGCCACGGGGAAGCCGGTGTTCTTGGCGTAGGAGTACTCGACGTAGGTGATGGCGCCCTCGCCCGAGGGCTGGCGGACATGGCCGGAGACGCCGAGCGAGCCGGACTTGGCGATCATCGTGGAGCCGCTGAGCAGCGGGTAGTTGGAGGTCATGCCGCAGTTGCCGCTGCCGCGGCCGGTGCGGGAGCAGTAGTCGGCCCACAGGGAGCCGTACTCCTTCGACATCCACATCGTGAACTGGGCGCTGGTGCCGGAGCCGTCCGAGCGGACGACCGGGACGATCGCACGGGCCGGCATGTTCAGGCCCGGGTTGTCCGCGGCGATCGCGGGGTCGTTCCAGCGGGTGATCTTCCCGGTGAAGATCCTGGTGACGACGTCCCCGGACAGCCGGAGGTTGGTCACCATCTTGCCGTTGATCTTGAGGTTGTACATGAACGCCGTACCACCGGCCACGATCGGCATGTAGGCGTAACCGCGGCTCGGCGGGGTGTCCGTGACGCCCTGTTCCTTGAGTCCGTAGGGGATTTCGGAGACCGCGAAGTCGACGGTGTTGTTCTTGAACTGCTCACGGCCCTGGGAGGAGCCGTTGGCCGTGAAGTTGACCGTCATGCCGTAGTTGGCCTTGACGTTGCGGACCCACTGCTGGACGGCGTTGGAGCTCCAGGTCGAACCGGAGCCGGTGATCTTGGCGTAGGAGGCAGCCGCGGCGGGCGGCGGCTGGACGGCGAGCAGGGCGCACAGCAGTGACAGCACGGTGGCCGCCAGACGGAGACGAGTGGCGGGTTTCACGACGAACTCCCGTTGTCGGTACGGACGGTGGAGTGCGGGGCGGAGCCGGGGGCCGGGGCCTCGGCCGGGGCAGGTGCCGGGGCCGGGGCACGCTCGGCGAATCGACGCGCGTCGCGCCGGGACGCGAGGACGCGCCGGTGCTCCTGGCGGCGCGTGAGGTGGCCGGGGCCGCGGCCGCCGAGGATGCGGGCGGCGACGAACAGCAGCAGCACCAGCGCCATGAGCAGGGCCGCCGTACCGAAGCCGCGCGAGATCATGTTCGGTTCGGGCGACTTGACGAACTCGAAGGTGACCAGCGGCAGGGAGACCATCGGGTCGTGGAACGGGTTGAGGTTGAGTTCGTTGGTGAAGCCCGCGGTCAGCAGGACCGGGGAGGTCTCGCCGATGCCGCGCGCGGTGCCGAGGATCACGGCGGTCGTCAGACCCGAGCGGCAGGTCGGCAGGACGACGTGCCAGACCGTGCGCCAGCGGCTCGTCCCCATCGCGTAGCCGGCCTCGCGCAGGGTGCCGGGGACCAGCCGGATGACGACGTCGGCGGCCCTGATGATGATCGGCAGCATCATGACCGAAAGGGCGAGACCGGCGGCGAAGCCCGACTGGTCCAGGCCCAGGCCCAGGATCACGGTCGCGTAGATGAACAGACCGGCGACGACTGACGGCAACGCCGTCATCGCCTCGACGATGGTGCGCACGAACCGGGCGTAGGCGCCGGGCACCTCGTTGAGGAACACCGCGCAGACCAGCCCGGCCGGCACGGTGATCAGCAGCGCGATCGTGATCATGATCAGGGTGCCGGCCGCCGCGTGCAGCGCCCCGCCCACGCTGAGCGGCTGGAGCGGGCCCGCCAACTCCATGCTCTGGGTGAAGAAGTTCAGGTGCACCAGTGCCTTGCGGCCCTGGACGAGCGCGTAGCACACGACGAACGCGAGGATCACCACGAGCAGCAGGCCCATCGACCGTACGACCGCCGCCGCGATCCGGTCGACGATCGCGGGCCCGTCCTCGTCGAAGGAGACCAGCAGGGCGTAGACCAGCAGGAAGAGGCCGTACGCGATGACGACGAAGCCGACGACGCCGTTGAACGGCAGCAGCCAGTGGAACAGCAGCCAGGTCATCGACAGCGCACCGGTGGCGGCACCGGCCATGGCGTACACGTCCGTGGCGTGCAGCTGCGTCAGGGCGCGGCGGCGCTCGCCGGCCGGGTCGGCGCCGCGGGACGGGCCCGGCAGCGTGGTGCCCGGGCGTCCGGTCGCCTGACGCGCGCCGGGCGCTTCAGGGGCAACGGTCATGGTCGCTCATTCCTGTATGGCGTAAGGGACTTGCGGGCGCCGTGGGTCTGGAGACGGGGCTGGGGCTCTCAGGCGTCGCTCGCCGCGCCCGAGCGGGAGCGGGCGACGATGGACGAGGCGGCGAAGTTGACGATCAGCGTCATGACGAACAGCGAGAAACCGGCCGCCATCAGCGCGGACATGCTGAACTGGCTCGCCTCGCCGTACCGCAGGGCGATCAGCGAGGAGACCGAGCTGGTACCGGACTGCAGGATGTGCCACTGGACCTGGAAGGTCACCGAGATGATCATGAAGACGGCGATCGTCTCGCCCAGGGCGCGGCCGAGCCCGAGCATCGTGCCGCCGATCATCCCGCCGCGCCCGAAGGGCAGCACCACGCTGCGGATCATGCCCCAGCGGGTGGCGCCGAGCGCGTAGGCGCCCTCGCGCTCACCGGCGGGCGCCTGGGAGAAGACCTCGCGCATGATCGAGCAGATGATGGGCGCGATCATCATGCCGACGACCAGTCCCGCGATGAACGTCGAGGACGTGTAGATGCTCTCGGGCGCGAGCGGGTCGTTCGGGTCGGCGCCCTGCACGTCGAAGACGGGGATCCAGCCGAAGTACGTGGAGATCCAGCGGGCGATCGGCAGGATCTTGTCCTGGAGGAAGAACACGCCCCACAGGCCGTAGACCACGGACGGTACGGCGGCCATCAGGTCGACGACGCTGATCAGCGTCCGGCGCAGCCGCGGCGAGGCGTACTCGGAGATGTACAGCGCGGCACCGGTGGCCAGGGGCACGGCCACGAACACCGCGACGGTCGCGATCAGTATCGTCCCGACGAGGACGGCCGCGATGCCGAACTTCCCGCTGCCCGGCTCCCATTCGGCCGTGGTCAGGAACGACCAGCCGGCCCTGTCCAGCGCCAGCCAGGCCCGGTAGAGCAGGAAACCGCCGACGAGCAGCATCACGGCCAGCACGAGACCGCCGCCGGAGCGCAGCACCGCGCGGAACACCCGGTCGGGCAGCCCGGGATCGGCGTACAGGCGTCTTCGGACGTCGGGATCGCCGGCGTCGGTGGAGCCGCCACCCGCGATCACGGGCTGCGGCTGTCTGGTTCTTCTCAGCGAAGGCACGGTCCCGACACTCCGTGTCATCGGTTGACATGCCCATCCCGAGGTGTGAACTACGGGTTCCCTGAGGGCAACATCGGCCCCGGCCGCACGGGTACACCTCACCCCCGACCAGGGACCCTGCAGCCCCGGTTGACCTGAGGATCAGCCCCTGCTCACTCCCCCCATAACTCCGGCCCGGCATATACCAGTTCGGCGATCGTCGCGCGGAACCGGTCGTAGGACGCACGGCAGGTGGCATGCCTCTCGTACGTCCGTGCCGAGCCGGCCAGATGGCGGCCGGACTCGTCCCAGACCACCCAGACCCAGCCGCCGCCGTCGGAGCCGTGCTGCACTCCGCCCCCGGTACGGGAGTGCAACGCACACATGCGATGAAACGCGGCGCGACATCGGGCATGGGTGTCGTGCGAGGTGAGCGACACCGCCACCGATCTCCCGTTCGGCGCCACCAGACGCCAGCCGAACCTGCCCTGCCCGTCGATGTCCACCTGGCATCTCATGCCCGCTGCCCCGGCGGCAGGTCTTGCCGCCCTCTCGGACCGCTCCATGTCCCACCCCCGCCGCCCAATAGGTAAGTAAAATCCGCAGGTACGACACTCCGGGGCGGCAGCAGCAATCTACTGAGACGCGGGTGACGGCGCCCGGACAAAACTGACTGCCGAGGCCACGCTTCATGTAGAGGTATCCCCTAGGTAACCCGTAGGCAAGACACAGAGAAAGCGCTCCCACCCGGACCGGGACAACGTTGCCAATTGGGGCGCCGCCACACGGTTCCGGCTCCGGTCCTCAACAGCCGGCAACGCGGTACACCGTCAGCCCGTTGGCCCACTAGCCCGCGACCCGCAGCAGAAGCTTCCCCGTGCTCGTCCGGGCACCCATCAGACGGTGTGCCTCCGCCGCCTCCTTCAGGGTGAACTCGGCCGTGACCGGCAGGGTCACCGTGCCGTCCACCGCCTTCGCGAAGGCCCGGGCGGACAGCTCCCGCAGCACGTCCGGCGCCGTCTGGGCCAGCGTCAGGATGGAGAAACCGGCGACCGACAGGCCCCGCGGGTACAGCTCCGCCTGGCCCGCGGTCCAGGCCGGCTCGCCGCTCGCGTTGCCGTAGGAGACCAGGCGGCCGAAGCGGGCCAGGGACGACAGGCTCGCGCGCAGCGTCCTGCCGCCGACGGGGTCGAGGGCCAGGTCGACGCCCCGGCCGCCGGTGGCCTCCCGGACCGGCTCCTCGAAGTCGCCGACGAAGACCTCGTCGTAGCCGTGGTCCCGTGCGTACGCCGCCTTCGCCGCGCTCGACACCACGCCGTACACGGCGGCCGCGCCCGCCGCCTTCGCCAGTTGCCCGGCCGCCGTGCCGACCCCGCCCGCCGCGCCCTGCACGAGGACGGTCTCGCCGGGCTGGAGGCGCCCGACGGTGTGGACGAGGGCGTAGGCCGTCGGCAGGACGGACGGGAGTGTGGCTCCGGTGCGCAGGTCGACCCCGGCCGGCAGCGGGAAGACCGCCGTCGCCTCCGTCACGACCACGTCCGCGTAGGCGCCGCCCTGCGTCAGCGCGGCCACCTCCTGGCCCACGGCGAGGTCCGTGACGCCGGCGCCGAGGGCCCTGACGCGGCCCGAGACCTCAAGTCCCGGACGGAACGGCAGCCCCGGCACGCGGTAGCCCTCCGAACGCGCCTTGAGGTCGGCGAAGTTCACGCCCGCGTACGCCACGTCGATGCTCACCTCACCGGGGCCCGGCTCGGGGACCTCCGCCTCCACCGCCTTCAGGACCTCCGGACCGCCGTATTCCTGCACCTCGACCGCGCGCATGGCACATACCCCTCAGCGAGTGTTCAACATGAATCGAACACTCGAGAGTGTATGGTTTTCATCGAACACTCGGCAAGCGGAACACGGCTACGAGGAGGACGGCATGGCCGGCACGAGCCACCGGGCCGCCCCCGAGCACACCCACCCCGACGAGGTACCCGTCCTCACCGCGCTCGCCGCGCTCGCCGACCCGGTGCGCCTCACGCTCGTCAGGGAGCTGGCCGCCAGCGCCGAGTGGTCCCGCAGCTGCGGCAGCTTCGACGTACCCGTCGGCAAGGCCGCGCTCAGCCACCACTTCTCCGTGCTGCGGGCAGCCGGTCTCGTCGAACAGCGGGACGAGGGACCGCGCCGGGTCAACCGCCTGCGGCGGGCGGAGTTCGAGGCCCGCTTCCCGGGGCTGCTCGACCTCGTCCTGCGGCCGGAGCCGCACCTGTAGGACCTGGCGAGAGGACTTACGACCCCTGCCCCTCAACGCCGCACACGAGAGAGCGCAGCCGGGCTGCCCGCGCCTCGCGTGACCTCGGTGCGGAGCTGGACCGTGGAGAACGTTGACTCGATGGGGTTCGTGGTCCGCAGGTGAAGCCGGCCGGTCGTCACGGGGCAACGAGGTCGAGCTCAACAACTCCCTACGTTGTTCTGCGGGACGTGGTGAGCCCTTCGTATGGTTCATTCACCCAGGGGCGCCGGGTGTGGTTGAAATAGCTCTGCCGCTTGTGGC
>NZ_JBHXLU010000121.1:0-36291 GCF_042720695.1 Streptomyces sp. NPDC058457
CGCCCGGCGGCGCCGGGCGGGGGCCCCCCGGGCGGGGGCGGGGGGGGGGGGGGCGCGGGCGGGCCGCGGGGGGGCCGGGGGGGGGGGGCGCCGGGGCGGGGCGGGTGGGGGGTGGTGGTGGGGGGTGGCAGGGGGGGGGCGGCGGGGTTGGCGGAGACCCGGCCGGGCTGTGGGTGCCGGGGGGGCGCCCCGGGGGGGGGGGCCCCCCCCGCTCCGTGCGGTACGTCAGCTCGCGGCCCCGGCGGGGTGCGCCGCCGCCTCCGGTGCCGTCTGCGGGGCCCGCCCCGGGCGGATTCCGATGAGCGCCACGGCGATCACCGCGGCGACCAGCATCCCGATGCCGCCGACGAGGGCGCAGGTGTGCAGGGCGTCGGTGAAGCTCGCGCCGTAGGCGCCCAGGGCCTGTCCGGTGCTCTCGGGGGTCTTCAGGTGCAGGAAGGCACCGGCCTGGATACCGACGTTGGACACCATGCCGTTCACCTGCCCCTGGTCGGCGGGGCTCAGTCCGGACGACGCGAGGTGTCCGGGCAGGGTGGCCAGGGTGCGGTGGGTGAGGATGACACCGAAGACGGCGGGGCCGAGGGCGCTGCCGATCTGCCGGAGCGCGCTGTTGGCCGCGGCGGCGGTGCCCCCGAGCCGGTGCGGCAGGGCGTCCATGGCGATGGTGGTGATGGGCGCCATGGCGAGCGCGATGCCGATCCCGAACACGCCGATGACCAGGGCGGCCTCTCCGGTGCCCGTGTCGGCCTGGAAGACGTTCATGACGAGGGCTCCGATGCCGCCGATCACGAGACCGGTGACCAGCAGCAGACCGGGAGTGACCCGGTGCATCAGCCGCCCGACCAGCGGGCTGAGCACCACCGTGAAGCCGTTGATGGCGATCAGGCGGATGCCGATGTCCAGTGTCGAGGCGTGGTGGACGAGCCCGAAGTACTCGCTCAGCGCGAAGACGAGGCCGACCTGGGCGAACAGGGTGACGGCCATGACGAGCGCCGCTCCCGAGAACGCCGACGACTTGAACAGGCGCATGTCCAGCATCGGGCAGGCGGAGCGGAGTTCCACGAGGACGAAGCCGGCGGCGCCGAGGGCGGCGGCCACGAAGGCGATCACGACCTGGGCGGACGACCAGCCGGCGCTGCCGCCCTCGATGACGCCGTAGACCAGTCCGGTGATGGCGACGATGGCCAGGAGCTGACCGGGGACGTCCAGATGGCGTTCGCGCTCGGCGCGGGAGTCGGTCAGCAGGACGGCGCCGGTCACTGCCGTGAGCACGGCGAGGACGAGCGCGGGCAGGAAGATCCACCGCCAGCTCGTGTGCTCCACGATCACACCGTTGACCACCGGACCGAGGGTCAGTCCGAGGCCGAGGGCGGCCGTCCACAGGGCTATCGCCCGGGCACGCTTGCGGGGGTCGGGGCAGACATGGCCGATCAGGGCAAGGGTGGACGGCAGCAGTGCGGCCGTACCGATGCCGGTGAGCGCCTGGCCGACACAGACCTGCACGACGCTGCCGCCGGTCAGGCAGACCAGGCAGCCGAGGGCGAACAGCGTCAGTCCGGCCAGGTAGGTCTTTTTGCGGCCGTACAGATCACCCACCATGCCGAAGGTCAGCAGCAGTGCCGCGGTCGGCAGGATGAAGGCGTCGGTGATCCACTGCAGGCCCTCGGTGGAGGCGTCGAGTGCCTGCTGCAGGACCGGGAGCGCGACGGAGACACCGACGACCGGCAGGTAGGAGACGAACACGCCCAGGCAGGCCAGCACGATGGTGGCCGTGGTGTGCCGATTGCCGGTGTCGGGCGGCGCGGACGGGGACGAGGCAGGAGAAGGCATGGCCACAGGGCACCTCGGAGCAGTGGAGTGACAGGGCGACGTACGGGGGGCGGCGCTGGATGACCTGTCGACTCCCGATCGACGGGTTCACCGCGGCTCTACCGCCGGGCCGACAGCGGGAGCCGCGTCATGGCGGTCCCGGCTCCCGTCCGCGCGGCGCCTGCGCGGCGGGGTCGTCCGGAATCTCCATTGACGTCGGCCACTTCTGTCGGGGCCAGCGCTTCGGACCGTATACCGACGTGTGGCCTGCGGAGATGCCCTTGGACCTGCAACCTAAGGTGAACGTCGCTGACGCCTGCCCCTTCTCGGGCCATGCGCGAGACGCGGGCATGCCGTGTGCTGCCGGTGGCATGCCCGCGTCTCAGGGGACTGCTGGGTGGTTCAGGAAGGGAGCGTCCAGTTCTGGTTGGCGGCTCCCGAGCAGGACCAGATCTGGAGCCGGGTGCCGTTGGCCGAGCTCGGGCCGGTGGCGTCGAGGCACTTGCCCGACTGCGGGTTGACCAGGGAGCCGTTGGTGCCGGCCTGCCAGACCTGTGATGCCGTGCCGTTGCAGTCGTACAGCTGCACCTTGGTGCCGTCGGCGGTGCCGGCCCCGGTGACGTCCATGCACTTGCCGAGCGCGGTGAGCGTGCCGGAGCTGCCGACCGTCCAGTTCTGCGCGGTGGTGCCGTTGCAGTCGTAGAGCTGTACGGCGGTGCCGTTGGTGCTGCTCGCGCCCGCCACGTCCACGCACTTGCCGCCGTATCCGTGGATCGGTCCGGTGGCGCTCGTGGGCGGGGTGACCGGGCCGGACTGGCCGGACGCCCACTTGATCTCCTGCAGCAGGAGCTGGTTCTGCTGGGCGCTCGCGAACGTCGACGACAGCGTGGTGTTGGTCGAGTAGTCCATCGCGTTGTGGCCGAAGTTGTTGTAGACCATCTTGTAGTTGCGGTTGGACCAGACGATCGGGTAGTAGCCGCTGTACCAGGTCTGGTTGGGGTCCGTGCCGATCGGGAAGGTGGACGGGGCCATCGAGGCGAGGATGTCGATGGCCGGGTTCTGCCGCAGGTCGTTCTGCCAGCTGTACCACTCGCTGACCGAGGACGTGATGGTGGACGGCAGGTTCGCGGTCGCCGGGTGGGAGGGGTCGTCGATCTGCAGGGTCTCCTGCGTCGGTCCCCAGGTGTTGCTCTTGAAGGTGCCGGTGCCGAGGAACGTGTTGTGGTACCAGGGCCAGTCGCTGGTGTTGTCGTTGTACGCGGAGACGTGGAAGCCGATGAAGCCGCCGCCGGCCGCCATGTAGTTCTGGAAGGCGGTCTGTTGCGAGGCGGTGTGGGGGTAGTTGTCGAGGAACATGACGACCTGGTAGTTGGCCAGGGTCGAGGCGTTGAGCCGGCTCCAGTCCGTGGTCGCGGTGTACGTGAAGCCGTTCTGCGCGCCGGCCTGCGGGAACCAGGTGTTGGCCTCGTGGTCGAAGCTGATGTGTGCGGCGTCGTACGTACCGTCGTAGAAGGCGATCACGTTGACGGTGGTGGCGGCGTGGGCGTTGTGGGCGGGGCCGGCCTGGATGCCGAGTACGACCGCGACCAGGGCGAACAGTCTTAACAGGGTGCGGGGCCAGGCGAGGTGCGGGTGGGGGGTGAGCATGCGGGGGGCCTTCCTCATACGTGACCGTCGGATACATATGCGGGTGAGCCGCATTGAAGGCCCCGGCGCGCGTACATGTCAATGGTGCAGACCAAGTGCGCACCGGCGGCGACACCACCGCCCTGCCGCCCTGGTCCAGGGTCAGCGGACCTGGGGCCGCCTCACCGTCCGGGCGTCCGGGCCCGGAAGGGGATCGAGCAGGCGATGGGGCTCGCGCAGCCCGAGTTCGACGGGATCCGAGTACGCGCCCTCGCCCGGGGTCTCCAGGGAGATCACCATGACGTCCTGCGGCTCCGGGACCAGGTCGCATGCGGCGCAGCGTGCGGTGGGGTCGAGCGGCTCGCCGCAGTGTGCATGCGTGAACGTCCGGCGGGGCTCGCGGTCACCGGCCGCATGCGCCTCGCCCCAGGCACGCAGGGCGTACAGCGGCGGCCACAGCGTCTTCCCCTTGTCCGTCACCTCGTACAGCCGGCGCCCGCCGTGCTCCGGGTCGGGCCGGCGTTCGAGCAGGCCTGCGCCGACCAGGGCGGCCAGCCGGGCGCTCAGCACGGACCGGGGCGCGCCGAGGTGCGCGGAGAAGTCGTTGAAGCGGCGGACGCCGTAGAAGGCGTCGCGCATCACCAGCAGTGTCCAGCGCTCACCGACCACCTCGAGTGCGCGCGCCAGCGGGCAGTCCTGATTCGTGTAGGTGCTCGGCAACACTCCGCCATGGAACCACAGCGGGCACCTCGGGTCCATTGACCGGATCCAGTGGGGTGCTCGGGATCAGGGCGGCCGCGGACTACGGACCGCACGGGATGCCGTGGGGACAGCCCGTGCCGGACCGTGGTTCCGACGGTGTTCTCCCCTGCCGGAACGCCCGCCCGCACCCTGGCCCGGGGGCCGCGGCGCAGGCCGAGGCCGCCGGAGGAGGCGACTGGAGAGGGTGGCGACATGCAGGACCTGCTCGCTCGGGCGGTTCAGGCCCACGGCGGGGCCGGGCACTGGCGCAGGCTCTCCGGTTTCCGCGCCCGGTCACATGTGCGAGGGGCCATCTGGGCGGTCAAGGGCAAGCAGCACGCGTTCGAGGAGTTCGTCGTCGCCGGGGACACGCGTACCCAGCGCCTGACCATGGCTCCGTATCCCGGGCGTGGGCTCTGCAGCACATGGGAACCACACCGCCAGACCGTCCGGCGGGACGACGGTGCCGTGCTGGCCGCGCAGCCCCGCCCCCGGGCCCGGTTCGACTCCCACACCCGGCAGACACCGTGGGACGACTTCCACGCCGGGTACTTCGCGGCGGAAGTGCTGTGGAACTACCTCACCGTCCCGTTCCACCTGCTTCGCGACGGCATCCGGACCGAGGAAGCGGCACCCTGGTACGAGGAGGGCGGCGTCTGGCGGGCCCTGCGGGTGACCTATCCGGAGACGTTCGCCGCTCCGTCGAGGCAGCAGACCCTGTACTTCGACGAGTGCGGTCTCCTGCGGCGTACGGACTTCGGTTTCGAGCTGCTCGGCCCGGGCCCGGCGGTGCACTACGCCACCGCGCACCGGTGTTTCGACGGAGTCGTCGTCCCTACACGGCACCGGGCCTACGTCCGCAACCCGGACGGGAGCCGGGCCCGCGAGTCCATCTCGCTCGCGGTCGACATCGACGACGTGTGCTTCGTCTGACCGGCGGGGAGGCGGAAACGACCGCCGGTCACCGCGCACCACGGTGGAGGAGACATGACTGAGCTGGGCATCACGGCCACGGACAGCATCATCGGTGTACTCGGCGCGGGCGAGGTGGGCCAGGCGATCGCCGGCCAGGCCGTCCGGCACGGTCATGAGGTGGTCATCGGCAACAGCCGGGGCCCGGCGTCGCTCCAGGCCCTCGTGAGCGGGCTGGGGCCGGCGGCCCGCGCGGGGACGGCCGAGGAGGCCACGCGACCGGGGCTGGTGTTTCTCGCGGTGCCGTTCTTCGCCGTTCCGGAGCTGACCGGCCTCACCGCCTGGGCCGGGAAGATCGTCGTCGACACGACCAACCAGTTCGCCGCGGCCAACCCCTGGCGGGGCCGGTACGACGTCGGTGACCTGACGGGCAGCGAGTGGGTCGCCCGGCATCTTCCCGGCGCCCGGGTCGTGAAGGCGCTCAACACCCTGTTCGCCGCGTTCATCGCCGCGGACCCCCGGCACGCCGAGGGCCGTCAGGTCGCCTTCTACGCGGGTGACGATGCCGGTGCGAAGGCAGCCGTGGCCGATGTGCTGGGCTCGTTCGGGTTCGCCGCCCTGGACCTCGGCGGTCTGCGGGACGGCGGGCGGCTGATGCAGCTGGACGGCCCGCTCAGCGCGAGGCACCTGCTGCTGCAGGACGTCGGCTGACACCTCGTTCGAGGTGATCGTTCCAGGTCATAGACTGGACGACGTAACCATGGCCAGTTCGGATATGTCATCCGGCATGGCCGGCATCCGCGCCGGCCCCGCGGACCACGTGGCGCACGGGATGCTTCGGGCCCGGCCCGGGTGCCAGCCTGAGCACCGGAGCCGAGAGCGGGAGGAATGCACATGAGGATCGCGATCCTGGACGACTATCAGGGCGTGGCACTGAGCCTGGCGGACTGGGACTCGCTCGGCGCCGACGTGCACGTCTTCAAGGATGCCTTCGACAGCGAAGGCGAGGTCGTGGCCGCGCTCGCCGACCACGAGGTGGTCGTGGCCATGCGCGAGCGCACTCCTTTCCCGTCCTCGACCCTGGACAAGCTGCCGCGCCTGAAGCTGCTGGTCACGACAGGGCCGGTCAACGCGGCGATCGACGTGGACGCCGCACGCCGGCTGGGGATCACGGTCTGCGGTACCGGGTATTTCTCGTACCCGACGGCCGAACTCACCTGGGGGCTCATCCTTTCCGCGGCGCGTCTGATCCCGCAGCAGGTGGCCTCGGTGCGCCGGGGCGGCTGGCAGGAGGGCCTGGGCACGAGCCTGCGGGGCGCCACGCTGGGGGTGCTGGGCCTCGGCCGGCTGGGGACCGCGGTGACGGAAGTGGGGCGCGCCTTCGGCATGCGGTGCATCGCCTGGAGCCAGCACCTGACGCCTGCGGATGCGGAGGCGAAGGGGGTGACCTACGTTGCACGGGACGAGCTGTTCGAACGCTCCGACGTGCTGAGCATCCACGTCGTGCTCAGCCGGCGCACCCGGGGCCTGGTCGGCGCCCGCGAGCTGGGCCTCATGAAGCCGACGGCCGTCCTGGTGAACACCTCACGCGGGCCTGTCGTGGAGGAGGCGGCGCTGATCAGGGCATTGACCGAGGGGAGTATCGCCTCGGCGGCGCTGGACGTCTTCGACCGCGAGCCCCTCCCGTCCGACCACCCGCTGCGCTCCCTGCCGAACGCCGTGGTGACCCCTCACATCGGCTATGTCAGCCGGGATCTGTACGAGGTGTTCTACCGGGACGCGGTCGAGGACATCGCGGCGTGGAAGGCCGGAACGCCGGTCCGGACCATTTCGTGATCGCCGCATTTCGACACAAGTAAAATGTTTACGCATATTTCCTAGAGGGAGCGGGAGGTCTCCGATGATCATCGACGCGGCAGAACTGGACGCCACCCATGCCTACAAGCTGCTGATCGGCAGCATCATTCCGCGCGCCGTCGCCTGGGTGAGCACGGTGTCGCGCGAGGGCATCGCCAACCTCGCGCCCGTCTCCTTCTTCACGGTCGTCGGCCGCAAGCCGCCCATGGTCTCGCTCACGCTGCAGCCGCTCGCGGACGGGACGACCTTGAAGGACACCTACCTCAACATCCGTGACACCGGGCAGTTCGTCACCAACATGGCGACCCTGCCGCAGGCCGACGCCCTGCACGCGTCCGCGTTCGAGTACGAGCCGGGAGTCGACGAGTTCGAGACGCTCGGTCTGGCGAAGGAACCGTCCGTCGTGGTGAGCGCGCCCCGGGTCAAGGAGGCGCCGATCTCCTTCGAGTGCGTCGTCGACCGGATCATCCCGGTCGGCGACGACGGGGTCGACCACGTGGTGTGGGGCAGGGTCGTACGGTTCCACGTCCGGGACGACCTGTATCTGGAGCGCGGACGTATCGACACCGCAGCGCTGCCCGCCGTCGGGCGGCTCGCCGGCGAGTACACCCTGGTCGACAACGTCTTCACCGCGCCTGTCGACCAGGAGGTGCTGGAGGCACGGCGCGGGCGCCGGATGGAGCGGCTGGACGCGAAGCCGAGCGGCTGGTCCCCGATCGACACTGCGGAGTGGTCCCCGTCGGGTTCTACGACCGCGCCGGGCAGGTGAGTTCGCTCAGCCGTCGTACGGCATCACCCTGACGACCTTGCCCTTCGTGTCCGTCAGGAGGTACCCGCTCTGGCTGTATTCGTTGCTGAGGTAGACGGACATCCCGGCGGGGTCGCCGAAGACGTTGCCCGGCAGGTCGATGACCAGGTAACGGGTGTTCGCGTCGGGGACCTTGAGCTGCTTGTGGGCCTGGGCCAGCAGCGAGGGGACCTTGTCCCAGTCGAAGCCGTCGAGGCGGACGGGCCTCTCGTCGCCGGACAGGGTGCCCTTGATGATGTCCTTCTGCACGCCCTGGCCGGCGCGGTAGGTGTACATCTCGTACGCGGTGTCGCTGCCCTTCACCATCACCCAGGCGATGACGTAGTCGGGGTACACCGTGAACTTCCCGAAGCGGTCCCGGCCGGTCTGCTTCTCGAAGGCCGCGGCGGCGGTGCGGATGCCCTGCGGGGTCAGCAGGTCGGTGCCGGCGGCCGTCCGCGCGGTGCTGGGTGAGGCGGTGCTCCCGGCCGAGGGCGATGTCGTCGCCGGCGCGGTACCGGAGTCCGTGGACCCTGAGGTGTGGCTGTCCGTGCCCGGCAGCAGCGGCCACGCGAGCACGCCGGCGACGACCACCGCGGCCGCGGGCAGGAGGAGCAGGGTCCGGCGGCGGCGCGGGGCGGGACCGGGGGACGTGGGCGCCGTGTCCTGCGGTACGGCGCCCCGGGGCGGCGCGTCCTGCGGCGAGGTGTCCCGCTGCGGGGCGTCCTGTGATGGTGCGTCCCGTGGTGGGGCGGACGGGGGTTGCAGGGGGAAGGACGTCGGGGAGTCGGTCTGCCGGGCGGCCCGGGCCAGCATGCGCTCCAGTTCGGCGGCGTCGGGGCGGGCCGCCGGGTCGCGGACGAGGACGCGGGTGAGGACGTCCGTCAGGACCCCGGCCCGGACCGGCGGCGGGACGTCCTCGGCGAGCACCGCAGCGAGCGTGGCGAGGGTCGTGCCCCGGCGCAGCGGATGGTGGCCCTCGACGGCGACGTACAGCATCATCGCGAGGGACCACAGGTCGGCGGCCGGCCCGCCGTCCTTCCCGGAGACGCGCTCCGGTGCCATGTAGTCGGGGGTGCCGATGACCGACCCGGTGGCGGTGAGAGCGGTGGCCTCACGGACGGCGGCGATTCCGAAGTCGGTGAGCACGGGCCGGCCGTCGGGGCGCAGCAGGACGTTGGCCGGTTTCACGTCGCGGTGTTCGATGCCCGCCGCGTGGGCGGCGCGGAGCGCGGCCAGCACCTCGCGGCCGATGCGGGCGGCCTCGACCGGGTTCATCGGGCCGGCGGCGAGGCGGTCGGCCAGCGAGCCGCCGGTCACGAGTTCCATGACGATCCACGGGTAGGTCCCCGGGCCGCCGTCGACGATGTGATGGATCGTCACCACGTTCGGGTGATCGACCATGGCCAGAGCGCGGGCCTCCCGCAGCACCCGTTCCCGCAGCAGCCGCGCGGCCTCCGGGTCCCACTCGGCGAGCCCGGGGTCGGACGGCCTGACCTCCTTCACGGCCACGCTGCGCCGCAGCACCAGGTCGGTGGCCCGCCACACCATGCCCATGCCGCCGCCACCGAGCCGTGCCACCAGCTCGAACCGTCCGTCGACGACCCGTCTCGCGGGGTCGTCCCTGCCCTCGTCGTTCATGCGCGGGAGCTTAGTTGGCCCCGCCGACAGCCTCTCACCTCGCTCAGTAACTGGACCCCAGTGCCTGCGTCGTGTAGGCGCACTCCGTGTAGATGTAGCCGTAGCGCAGTTTGGCGGTGTCGGAGCCCGGGGTGGCGGTGCTGTCGTTCTTCGGCTTGTGCACGAAGTACGTGGTGCCGGGCGGCAGGCTGATCGTGCGCTGCGGGTAGTTCTTGCCGCTGTCGCTGCACGGCTCCCAGCCGCTGATCAGCGAGCTGGCGAACGAGTACGCCTTGCAACTGCCGCACGCCTTCAGGGTGAAGCTGCCGGTGACCGGGCCCGTGTACAGGACGGTGATCTCGTCGGGGCTGTCGTTCTTGACGGTCACCGGGATGCCGCCGCCGGATGCGGTGGTGGGCAGCTTCTTGCCGGCGGCCGGGAGGGTCTGGGCGACCTCGGCGCCGATGGCTATCTTCCGGGCCCGGGCGAGGTTCTTGTGGTGCGGGTTGTCGGTGGCGAACTGCTGCATGGTCTCCTGCGCCTGCTCGAAGTCACCGTCCTTGTACTGCTTGACGCCGCACTCGTACTCCCCCGAGTCACCGCTGCGGTCGGCCCGGCCGGCGACCGCGGTCAGGCCGTCGGCCTGTGCGGCCGTCCCGTTCGACAGCTGGATGATCTGGGTGTTCAGCGTGTGCAACCGCGTGACGGCGGTGCAGGGGTCCTTGCCGGAGACGGCCTTGGCGGCCTTCTTCTCGGCCGCGTCCACGGCGGGTACGACCTTGGCGGCCTGGCCGGAGTCGGGGAAGGTGCTCAGCAGGTCGCCGAACTGGGTGACCCAGCCGGTCCCGCCTTGGGCGAGGCCGTCCGCACCGCACTCGTACAGCGAGGTGGCCAGCCGGTCGTCGGGCCAGTGGGCGAGCGTGCCGAGCTGGTCCTTCGGTATGGAGTCGGGCACCGTCCGCAGGAACTGGAGCGGTTCGACGGCAGAGCAGTAGTCGCGGTGGCTGTAGGCCGCCGCGACCGTCGTGTAGTAGGTCTTCAGGCGGTCGGGGACCTGGGCGGCGGCGCGGGAGCCGGAGTGGTTGACGGCGAGGTCGCGGTAGACGGCCAGGGCGTCCCGGTAGCCGGACTTGGCGGTGGTGAAGTCCTGCCGGCCGGCCGCGCTGACCTGTTCGTCGGCGCGGTCGAGACGGTCGAGGAGGGCGCGTTCGACGGCTTCGTTCTGCGCGCTGTCGTACCAGAGCGCACCGCCGACAGGGACCGCGAGCAGGACGATGCCCAGCACGAGCGCGACGGGGCGCTGTCCAGGCCACACCAGGCGGGTGCGCAGGCCGGCGAACCACCCGTGGACGGCGGCCAGCAGGAGGAACACGGCGTAGAGGACGAGGGCGGCGCCGGGCACGCCGTCGGCGTCCGCGGGCAGGGCCACGAACAGCAGGACGACGGTGGCCGCCAGACACGCGGCCGTCGGGATCCATCTTCGCAGGAGCAGGTAGCCGAGACCGAGACCGCTCAGGTTGAGCAGGGCCACGGCGGTGGCGCGCAGGGCGTCCGGCGGTGCGGGCGGCGGACCCGACGGCATGGGCGGCACGAAGGAACCCGGATCCGGGAAACCCGGGCCTGCGAAACCCTGGTTCGGAAAGCCCTGGCTCGGAAAGCCTTGATCAGGGAAGCCCTGGTTCGGAAGGCCATGGCTCGGCGGTCCCTGGTTGGGCGGTTCCTGGTGCGGACCGTACGCGTCCCCGGACATGGCGGCTCCCCCGATTGCTGCCGAATCCTTATGAATTGACAGCGTACGGCCAAACGTGCGAATTCGACAGGGTACAACGACGGTCCGTACCGACCCGCTCACTCCCCGGGGATCTCCTGCTCAGCCCAGATGATCTTGCCCTCTCCGGTGTAGCGGGCGCCCCAGCGATGGGCGAGCTGGGCGACCAGGAAGAGGCCGCGGCCGCCCTCGTCGGTGCTGCGGGCGTGCCGCAATCGGGGCGCGGTGCTGCTGGCGTCGGCGACCTCGCAGGTCAGCCGGGAGTCGCGCAACAGCCTTAGCCGGATGGGCGGTTCTGCGTAGCGGATGGCGTTGGTGACCAGTTCGCTGACGATGAGTTCGGTGGTCGTCGCCAGCTCGTCGTAGCCCCATGCGGTCACCTGGCGTACCGCCTCGGCCCGGACGTCGGCGACGGCGGCCGGGTCGACGGGCACGTCCCAGGAGACGACGTGGCCGGCGCCCAGGGCGTGGGTGCGGGCCAGCAGCAGGGCGATGTCGTCGGGCTGGGGAACGGGGAGCAACTGGTGCACCGCCGACGTGCACAGCGTGTCGAGGTCGGCACCGGGGCTGGCCAGCGCGCCCCGGAGGCGGGCCATGCCCAGCTCGACGTCCTGGTCGGCGCCTTCGATGAGGCCGTCGGTGTAGAGACCGAACAGACTGCCCTCGGCGAGTTCGATCTCGGTGGCCTCGAAGGCCATGCCACCGAGCCCGAGCGGCGGTCCGGCGGGGATCTCGGGAAAGTGGACGTGCCCGTCGGGCGAGACGACGACCGGCGGCGGGTGTCCGGCCCGGGCCATCGCGCACCGACGGGTCACCGGGTCGTAGACGGCGTACAGGCAGGTCGCCCCGACGAACGTGTCCGTGCTGCCCTCCACCACCGCGCCCGTGTTCTCCTCCTCGCCCAGCCGCAGCACGAGGTCGTCGAGGTGGGCGAGGAGCTCGTCGGGAGGCATCTCCATGTCGGCGAGGGTCTGCACGGCGGTGCGCAGCCGGCCCATGCTCGCCGCCGCGGTGAGTCCGTGGCCGACCACGTCGCCGACGACCAGACCGACCCGGGCACCGGACAGCGGGATCACGTCGAACCAGTCGCCGCCGACGCCGTCCGCCGCGTCCGCAGGCAGGTAGTAGGAGGCCACGTCCAGGGCCGTGCCGCCGGTCAGGACCTGCGGCAGCAGGCTGCGCTGGAGGGTGAGGGCCGCCGTGTGCTCCCTGGTGTAGCGGCGGGCGTTGTCGACGCAGAGCGCGGCGCGGGCGACCAGTTCCTGGGCGAGCAGGACGTCGTCGGGTCCGAAGGAGAGCGGGTTGAGCGAGCGGGCGAACGTGGTGAGACCCAGGACGGTGTTGCGCGCCCGCATCGGCACCGAGATGAGGGTGTGCAGTCCGAACTCCCGGATGCGGGCCGTCCGCGCGGGCTGGTGGGTGACCCACAGGTGGTCCTCGGCGTCGAGTTCGGGGATGAGGACAGGGTCGCCGCTGACGAGCAGGTCGACGCCGTGCGGCGGGGGCAGGAAGTCGACCTGGTCGCCGATCCGCGCCACGGCCTCGGGGCTGCCCTCGCGGACGGTCCGCAGCGCGGCGCGCCGCATCACCGGCCGGCCGGTCGCCGGGCCCGCGTCGGTCGGCCGGGGGCCGTGTCCCCCGGCGCTCTCGGCGCTGAGGACGGGCTCCAGGAGGTCGACGATGACGAAGTCGGCGAAGCGGGGAACGGCGAAGTCAGCCAGTTCCTGGGCGGTGCGCAGCACGTCGAGGGTGGTGCCGATGCGGGTGCCGGCCTCGTTGACCAGTGACAGCAGCTGTCGGGCGTTCCAGCGTTCGGTGACGTCCGAGACCATGTAGCAGACGCCGGTGACGGAGTCGTCGGGGTCGACGAGGGGGAAGAACGACGTCGAGTAGGCACGCTGGCGGTGCGGGTCGGACCAGCTCCAGCCGAGGTACTCGTAGTCGGTGACCGGTTCCCGGGTCGCCAGCACCTTGCGCATCAGGCCCTCGATGGTGCTCGCCTGCAGCCCGGGCAGCAGTTCGCTCAGCCGGCGGCCCAG
This sequence comes from Streptomyces sp. NPDC058457, assembly GCF_042720695.1. NCBI lineage: Bacteria > Bacillati > Actinomycetota > Actinomycetes > Kitasatosporales > Streptomycetaceae > Streptomyces > Streptomyces sp. NPDC058457. The sequence goes on from NZ_JBHXLU010000121.1 coordinate 13,160, forward strand.
GCGCTGCTCGCGCGGGACGCCGCCGAACTGCTCAAGGGTGTCGTTCAGCCAGACGTACCGCAGGTCCGGGTCCATCACGGCCATGCCGATAGGTGAGCGGGTGAGGAACCCGTCGAGGACGGACTGGCCCACCGTCCACTGCGGGCGCTGCTCCCGCGCCGAGAGCAGGAAGCACTCCTCGCCGGCGATCCGGAAGGACGCGGAGACCCGCAGGTCGACGACGACACTGCGGCCGTCGTGGTGCCGTACCGGGACGAGCCCGCTCCATCCCATGCCGGAACGGCAGCGTGCGGCGACCCCGGCGGCACGGGCCGGGTCGACGCGCATGGCGAGCAGCCGCGCCGCCGGGCGGCCCAGCACCGCGGCGACCGGATGGCCGAGCAGGGTCTCGGCGCCACGCGTCCAGCCGATCACGTCTCCCTCGGCCGACAGCACCGCCGCAGCGTCACTGGAGGCGTCCAGAAAGTCGCGCGGCCCCACGGTGGTCGGCACGTCGAAGTCTTCTCGGTCTTCTCGCGGAGAATCCATTGGCTACATCCTGTACGTACACCAATGTTCCTGCTTGTCCACCCGTTGCGCATGGCCCGCGCGGTGCCGGGACGGGCGGGTGGGCGCGCCGGGTGAGGTCGTGTGCGGTCCGGGGTACCGGGTCTGGATTTGGGGCGAGCCGCGGGCGGGGGCAGCATGGAAGGGCCGTGGCAGCGGCATCGGTCCGGCGGCCGGTGGAGGTGGTTGAGGGATGGCAATGGACTCCCTGCGGTCCGGTGACGCCGACGGTCCCGGCAGGCCGCGTGCGACCAGTCTGCTGGACGTGCTGAGCGTGGCCGCGGTGGCACTGGACTCGCAGGGCCGGATCGTGTTCTGGACCCCCCAGGCAGAGGAGCTCTTCGGCTACACGTCCGAGGAGGCCCTCTGCAAGAACGCGGCGCGACTGCTCGTTCACCCGGAGCATCTGAAGGCCGCGGTGAACGTCTTCACGGAGGTGCTGGAGACCGGGCACAGCTGGGCCGGTGCCTTCCCGGTCCGGCACAAGGACGGCAGCAGCCGGCTGATGGAGTTCCGCACCATGCGGCTGCTGGACGATCTCGGCGACGTCTACGCCCTGGGCATCGTCGCCGACCACAACCTGCTGCAGCGGGTGGAGACCGACCTGGCGCTGTGCGAGCGGCTGATCAACCAGTCCCCCATCGGCCTGGCCCTGCTCGACCCGGATCTGCGTTATCTCCTGGTGAACCCGGCGCTGGAGCGGATCGACGGTGTTCCCGCCGAGGAGCACATCGGGCGGCACCTGCGGGAGACGCTGCCGCTGCCGGACATCGACACCGTGGAGTCGGCGCTGCGCCAGGTGCTCACCACGGGCACGCCGCTGCTCGACCAGTACCACGTCGGCCGTCCGCCGACCGACCCGGAGCACGAGCACGCCTGGTCGCTGTCGTTCTACCGGCTGGAGGATCCCGGCGGCCGGGTCCTGGGCGCCGCGACCTCGGTCGTCGACGTGACGGAACGGCACCGCGCGGCCGCCGAGGCCGACCGGGCCCGGCGCCGCCTCGCCCTGATCGCCGACGCCTCGGCGCGGGTGGGCACCTCGCTGGAGGTGGAGCGCACGGCGCACGAGCTGGCCGAGATCGCCACCCCGGTGCTCGCGGACGTGGTCGCGGTGGACGTGCTGGACGCGGCGCTTGCCCTGCGCCGCTCGCGCCGTCCGGACAACGGCCCGGAGCTGTTCCGCGCCCTCGCCCTCAAGGCGGACCATCCCACGGTCGCCCTGCGGGCCGCCGACCCGCCCGGCGACCTCGCCGCCTATGAGGGCGACCGGCTGGTCACGCTGTGCGTGCACACCGCCCGCCCGGTGCTGGTCCCGCGGGTCGGCAAGCACGACCTCCCGCGCATCGCCCGCAGCCCGGAGGCCGGCGCCCTGCTGGAGCAGGCGGGCGTCCACTCGTATCTCGTGGTACCGCTGATCGCGCACGGCGAGGTGCTGGGCGCCCTCGACCTCAAACGGACCCGCAATCCGCTCCCCTTCGACGAGGACGACGTCGTCCTCGCCACCGAGCTGGCCGGCCGGGCGGCCGTGGCCATCGACAACGCCCGGTGGTTCCAGAGCGTCCGCAACACCGCCCTCACCCTCCAGCGCAGCCTCCTGCCCGACCATCCGCCCGTGCACACCGGTCTGGAACTGGCCTCCCGCTACGAGCCGGCCCAGGCGACCAGCGAGGTGGGCGGCGACTGGTACGACGTGATCCCGCTGTCGCAGGACAGGACCGCCCTGGTCGTCGGCGACGTGATGGGCAACGGCATCGACGCGGCCGCCACCATGGGCCGGCTGCGCACCGCCACCTGCGCCTACGCGGACCTGGAGCTGCCCCCGGCCGCGGTGCTGCGGCACCTGGACCGGATCACCTGCGATCTGGAGCACTACATCGTCACCTGCCTGTACGCCGTGTACGACCCGCACACCAGAAGCTGCGAGATGGCCAACGCGGGCCACATGCCGCCCGCGCTGGTGCACTCCGGCCGGCCGCCGGCCCTGCTGGAGCTGCCCCCGGCCGCCCCGCTCGGCGTCGGCGGCATTCCCTTCGAGACCACGACCGTCGCCCTCGACGCGGGTGACCTGCTGGTGCTGTACACGGACGGCCTGGTCGAGACCCGCCGCCACCCCATCGACGACCGCCTCGACGTCCTCCTCGGCTTCCTCGACGAGCCCCACCGCCCCCTGGAGGAGACCTGCGACCTGCTCCTGTACGGCCTACGCCACCCGGACGACCACGACGACGTGGCACTACTGGTGGCCCGGGCACTCTGAAGCGTCCCGAATTCAGCGCCCCAAAGGGGCGCGGGGAACTGCGCGACCAGCCCCCGCGGCGCCGCGGACACACGACGGCGCATCGCACCGCTCAATCCGAGGCACAGCACTCCGTCCGGCAGAAGCACGACGCCGTGATCGGCACGTCCGCGGTAGCGACCGCCAGCTTCAGCTGCCGGCCCACAATCCGAGCCTCACCCTCCCGGCCAAGCCGCCGGAGGCACTCGTGGAAGCCGTGCAGGGCCCAGACGTTGCCCGGGTGCTGCAACGGCCGGGGCAGGGTGTCGTCCAGGCCGAGGTCGGCGCGGTAGACGGCCTCGGCCTCGGCGATCCGCCCGCGTTCGAGGAGCAGGGCGCCGTAGGCGTGCCGGGTGGGCTGCATCCAGCCCCAGGGTTCGTCGTAGGGGAGGTTGTCGTCCAGGTCGACGGAGCGGCGCAGCTCGGTGAAGGCGGTGTCGAAGTCGCCTCGGCGGTAGGCCAGTTCGCCGTCGAGCATGGCGGAGGCGATCTCCAGGATGTCCGTGCAGGTGTTGTTGAACAGCATGCGGGTCTCCGGGACCGCGGCGACCGCGTCCCGGAAGCGGGCCCGGTCGGTCTCGGCTTCCGGGATCCGGCCCGTGGCCGCGTGGGCGACACCGCGCGCGTAGTGCAGCATCGCGGTGGTCACGCAGTACAGCAGGGGGTCGGCGGGCATTGGCAGGCGCAGGATGTCGTCCCAGCGGCCGAAGCGGACCAGGACGTGCACCCGCATGGCGAGAAAGCCCTCCAGCCAGTCGGCCATCGGCGGGCTCTGCACGCGGAGCAGTTCTTCCGGTACGGCGGCTTCGAGCCGTCCGGCCGTGGCGAGGGCGTCCTGGAGGCGGCCCAGGAACATCGCGCCGTAGATCCCGAAGTGCAGGTTGTGGCATCGGTAGAGGGTGTAGAAGTTCATCGCGCCGGCGCGGGCGTGGTACTTCTCGTCGGCGGCGACGGCCGCGGCGTTGTCGGAGACGACCCGCCGGTAGTCGCCGCAGAGGACTTCCAGGTGCGAGGGCATGTGCTGGAGGTGCCCGGCGTCGGGCACCAGGTCGCGCAGCAGGTCGGCGACCGGCAGGGCGGTCTCGGGCGTGGGCGACATCTCCATCAGGTGGATGTAGAGGTGCAGCAGCCCGGGGTGCCTGGTGCCCGCCTCGGCCCCGAGCGCCCGCTCCAGCACGGCCCGCGCCTCCTCGGTGCGGGCCCCGTCGGCCGGCCGGCCGCTGCGGATGTCCCAGAGCTGCCAGGGGGTGATGTTCATCAGGGCGTCCGCGTGGAGGGTCGCGACGTCGAGGTCGTCGGGCGCCAGTTCGTACACGGTGCGCATGCTGTCGGCGTAGGCGGTGTTCCACACCGAGCAGGCCGCCGCGTCCGGGGCCGCGGCCTGCGGGTAGCGGGCGCGCAGCGCCTCGATCAGGGCGCGTTCGACGGGAGTCGCGTGCGCGGCCTTGGCGTGGGCGCGTTCCACGGCGGCGTGCGTCCGCTCCACCGTGTGCGTCAGGTCCTCCGGGTCGAAGAACTCCCAGGGTTTGTTGTAGTTGGGGCCGAGGGCGTAGGCCACGCCCCAGTCGGCCATGGCGCAGTCCGGATCCGCCGCGCCGGCCGCCTCGAAACAGCGGACGGCCTCCTCGTGGTTGAAGGCGTAGGTCCAGTTCAGCCCCCGGTCGAACCAGGTCTGCGCCTCGGGGGACGACGTCGTCACGCGCCGGCTGTGACTGCCCAGGTCGTAGTAGTCCACGGCGACGAACCTACCGACGCGGACCGGACGGATGATCCCCGTTCATCCGAAGTCATGAGAAGGGCGCGGCGGTTGACGGACACCGCCACGCCGTCCGTGGCTGCCCGTGGCCACGCGTGCCGTCGACTGTCAGGGCGCGACCGCGCGACCGGTCTGCGGGGAGATCCGCCCGGAGCACAGCCCCTTGGCCGCGAGGGTCTGCGCGATGCGCGGGATGGCGGCCAGGGTGTTGGCCGGCCACTCGTGCATGAGGATGATCTGGCCGCCGGTGAGCCGGGAGACGGCCTGCACGATCGCGTCGGTGCTCGCGCCGTTCCAGTCCTGCGAGTCGACGTCCCAGATGATCTCGGTGAGCCCGTACTTGGCCTCGACCGCCCGCACGGTCGCGTTGGTCTCGCCGTAGGGAGGCCGGAACAGGACCGGTGTCCCGCCGCCGGCCGCGGCGATGGCCGACTGGGTTCGGGAGATCTCGGAGTCGATCTGTGCCTGGGTCTCCTGGGTCAGGTGCGGGTGTGTGTAGCTGTGGTTGCCGACCCACATGCCCGCAGTGACCTGGGCCTTTACCTGGGCCGGGTAGGCGGCGGCGTACTGGCCCTCGTTGAACATGGTGGCCCGCAGCCCGTTCGCCCTGAGAACACTGAGCAGGCCCGGGGTGTGGGCGGTGGACGGCCCGTCGTCGAAGGTGAGGCCTACGTAGCCGCTGCAGGTGGCTGCGTGGGCGGGGAGGGCGCCGACGGCGAGGGTGCCGGCGGCGGCCAGCGCGACCGCGGCGGCGGTCGCGATCAGGGGACGTGACGAGTGTTCCGCTACCGCGCGCATCAGGTGACCGTGATGTTGGAGCTGCCGCTGCTCTGGTAGCCCTCGGTCGCGAGGATCTGGTAGTAGCTGAAGCTGCCGAGGGCCATGCCGGCCCTGGCCCAGGCGTCGAAGTGGTTGCCGGTGGTGATGGTGCCGCCGGTCCGCTTGGCCTGGCGGACGCTCCAGTACTGGTTGAAGGTCTTGGTCCCTTCGACGGACGGGGCGTTGTACCGCGTCGTCAGGTAGATGTCGTAGGTGCCGCCGTCGCTGGTGACGCTGCCCTTGTACGTGCCGGTGGGCCGGTAGGTGCCCCAGTTGTCGACGATGTAGTACTCGACGAGCGGGTTCGAGGTCCAGCCGTAGAGGGACAGGTAGCCGTTGCCGGAGGGGCTGAAGCCGCCCGAGTAGGTGACGTTCCGGCGGGCGCCGGTGCTCCAGCCCTTGCCGCAGACGAAGTTGCCGGTGTTGCTCCAGCTGGTGCTGTAGTTGCCGCCGGAGCCGAGGGTCATGGAGACCGTGCCCTGTGCGTCGGTCCAGAACGAGTAGTAGTAGCCGTTGTTGGTGCCGGTCTGGTTCGTGGTGACGACCGTTGCGGCGCGGGCGGTGCCGGGCAGGGCCAGTCCGGCGGCTGCGCCCAGCAGCAGGGCGCCGGCGCTCCTTCGGCTCAGGGCATGGTCGAGCGGGTTCATGGGATGCCTCCTCGTGTGGCCTGTGCGGGTGCGGCCTGGTGGGGAGTTTTGGTCTGCCCATGTCACCTGTCAACAGTTTCGGTGATTATTTCGAAACCTTCGAATTGATCGATCAGTCATCTCCCCAGTTCGAACACTCAATGGGTGAATCCGAGATCGAATCGACCGGAGGGAAGCGGAGATAAGATCCATTTTCTCGACAGGAAAATCCCGAATGTTTCGACACTTGATACGAACGCTTCTGCGGGCGCCGGAACATGCCGCTGGGTGGAGCAATCACCGGTGTTCCGGGCAACGGCCCGGGAGGCTGGGTGTCTTGTCTAGATTCGTATGCCAGGAGTCCCGGGTGAGGCACGACGGTCACAACCCATCACTGCCCGCACCCCCCGCTCCCCCCGCGTGGATGCGCTGGCTTCCCGTCCTGTACGTCGCCGGAGTGCTGCTGCTCGAACCGATCACCCCCGTGGAGTGGCCGGTGAGCTTCGCACTGATCGCGCTGCCCCTGGTGACCGCCTTCGCGCATCCGCCGGTCATCGTCGCCGGCGCCACCGTCTTCGCCATCGGCCTCGAACTTTTACTGGCCGGAACCCCGTGCTGCGCAGGGCGCTCCGTCGGCTACCTCTGGGAACGCCACTATGTGGCCGCGTACGCGTGTACGGCCCTGGTGGGCGCTCTGGGCGCGATCCTGGCGGCACACCGGACCCGCCGGGAACGCACCCTGGCCGACGTCCGGTTCGTGGCCGAGATCGCGCAACGCGTCCTGCTCAGACCGGTCCCGCACCGGATCCGGAACCTGCTGCTGGAGAGCTTCTACCTGTCCGCCGCCGCGGAGGCACGCATCGGCGGCGACCTCTACGAGGCCGTCCCCACCGCGTACGGGGTACGGCTGCTCATCGGTGACGTGCGCGGCAAGGGGCTGCTCGCGGTGGAGACGGCTGCTGCGATGCTGGGCGCGTTCCGCGAGGCCGCGCCCGACGAACCGGACCTGCGTGCCCTGGTGGAGCGGGTGGACATCAGCATGACGCGGCGGGCCGACCGGCTGGGCGGGACCGAGCTCGGCGAGCGCTTCGTCACGGCCGTCTTCGCCGAGGTCCCCGAGGACGAGAGGATCGTCCGCATCGTCAACTGCGGCCACCCTCCGCCGCTGCTCATCCGCCCCGGCGAGGTGCGCGAACTGGACCGGGGGCAGTCGGGGCCACCGCTGAACCTCGGCATGCTCGTCGGGGATCCCTACCGCGTCGAGGTCTACCCCTTCGGACCCGGCGACCAGCTGCTGCTGTACACGGACGGCGTCACGGAGACCCGGGACCCGGCCGGCTCCTTCTACCCCCTGCTCCAGCGGCTGCGTTCATGGGGCCCCATGCCGCCGCCGGAGCTGCTGGAACGACTCCACCAGGACCTGCTGGCCTACAGCCACGACCAGCTGCAGGACGACACGGCCGCCCTCACCGCCTTCCTGCTGCCCGAGGGAGCGGCCGAGGCGGCCGGGGCCGACCAGGACGACGCGGTCACCGGGGAGTCCGGCGAGCCACCGCCGTGAGGCCTGCGGAGGGAGTGGTGACGCAGCTCCCGTACCACCGGTGCCGGGACCTCGACATTGCGCAGGGTGCCGGGTTTCACGAACTCCAGCCGTCGCAGCACGGTCGTACCTCCCGACAAGTCGTTCGCCATCACGCTCCTCATCCAAGATAGCAACGCATATTGACTATCTACTAGACTACGAGCATGGTGATGCTCCCGGAATCCCGGATCCCCGGCGGCCCACGGCCGGCGGGACCGTCATCGATCGGAAGGGAGCTGTCTTGTCCTTCAGTTCCGGCTTCACGCCCCCCGAGCGCTTCACCCGGCGACTGGGGCAACTGGTGGGCATCGAGACGCCGTCGGGTGGGGACCGAGGGCTGAACGACGCCTACGACCTGCTCGAAACCTGGGCGGGCACCGTACTGGGCCGCCCGCGACGGGTCGTCTCCGGCGGGGTGCCGCACCTGTACTGGCGCGGCGCGGATCCCGCCGTGCCGAAGAGCCGCCGGGTCCTGCTGCTCGGGCACGCCGACACGGTGTGGCCGCTCGGCACCCTGGCGGAGATCCCCTTCGCCGTGACGGGAACACGCGCGACCGGCCCCGGGGTCTTCGACATGAAGGCCGGCCTCGTCCTCGCCTTCGAGGCACTCGCGCTGGCGGGGGACGTCTCCCACGTCAGCATGGTGGTGTCCGGTGACGAGGAGCGGGGGTCGACCACCTCACGCGCCCTCGTCGAGGAGGCCGCGGCGGCCTGCGGCGCGGTCCTGGTGCTCGAACCCAGCGAGGGCGGCGCGCTCAAGACCGCGCGCAAGGGCGTCGCGCAGTACCGCCTCGGCGTCAGCGGCCGGGCCGCGCACGCCGGCCTCGAACCGCACAACGGCGTCAACGCGCTGATCGAGCTGGCCCATCAGGTGCTGACGATCAGCGATCTGGCCGACCACGACCGCGGGACCACCGTCACCCCCACGGTGGGCAGCGCCGGCACCACCACCAACACCGTGCCGGAGCAGGCGTTCGTCGACGTCGACGTGCGGGCCTGGGAACACGCGGAACTGGAACGGGTGGAACGGGAACTGCGGGCACTGCGCGCGCGGGAGCCCGGCGCCGAACTCGCCTTCCAGGGCAGCGTCAACCGCGGCCCGCTGGAACGCGGGATGTCCGTCGGCCTGCTGCACTCCGCCCGGGCGGTCGCCGAGCGGCTGGGGCTCGCCCCGGTCACCGAGACCAGTGTGGGCGGCGGCTCGGACGGCAACATCACCGCGAGTCTGGGGGTGCCCACCCTGGACGGCCTGGGCCCGGACGGCGGTGGCGCACATGCCCGCCACGAGTGGGTGGACCTCACCTCCGTCCGGGACCGCGCGGCCCTCGTCGCCGGGCTCCTCGCCGATCGGGCGCCCTGACATCGGGGCCCCGGCTACGCCTCCGTCGCCCTGTCCCGCACCCTGGCCTCCACCGAGTCCAGCAGCATGTCGATCGCATGGTCGAAGATCTTGGGATCGCCGATCGCCGCCAGCGGGGCCGTCAGACCGGCGATCCGCGGGTAGGTGTCCGCCGGAAGGCGGCGGTACTCCAGCTCCCAGGCCAGGGCGTCCCGGTCGCGGGAGTCGGGGTCGAGGGCCTGGAGCCCGGCCTCCATGGCGGACAGCGAGCGGATGACGTTCCCGAAGACCCGGACGAACATCACCGCCTCCTCGTCGTCGAGTCCGGCCCGCTGCAGGCAGTCGAGGGCGAACTCCACGTTGGCGAACTCGGTGGGCCGACGCGTCGTACGTGCCGCCATCTGCCAGGCGAACACGGGATACCGCATGTAGTGCTCGTGGATGTGCCGGGCCTGCGCACGCAGGTCGTCGCGCCAGGAGTCGGTGGCCTTGAGCTGTCCGCCGTAGGAGCGCGCCCGGAGGTCGTCGATGAGCTCCAGGATCAGCTCGTCCTTGTCGCGGAAGTGCCGGTAGAGCGAGGTCGGGTGGGCGTGCAGCTCCTTGGCGAGGGCCTGGAAGGTGAACGCCTCCAGACCGTCCCGGGTGGCGACCTTCTCCGCCGCGTCCAGGATCACCCGCCGGCTCAGCGTGTCCCTCGCCAGCCGCCGCCGGCCCCCGGCCCCGCTCGCCGGGACACCCTTGCCGTCGCCCGCGCGCACACCACTCATGCTCTTCCCTTCCCTCGGCTTCCGGGCCGCCGTCGCGACCCTATCGCCTGCACCAAAACGTTATCCACACACCTAGGCAATGCAAACGCATAGTTACTAGCCTAGCTCCATTGCTAAGTCTTGTGCGGCTCCCTACGATGAGCCCACGGCTTCGCCACGGAAGGTTTCCAGCCATGCCTCAACCGCTCACAGCGACCGTTCAGGGCCGGTTCCCGGCCAGACTCCCCGCGGCCGGCGCGCTCCTCACCGCACTGGCGCTGACCGCCACCGCATGTACCTCCGGGGCTGCCTCCCCCCAGTCGGACTCCGGCACGAACCTGCCGGTCAGGCAGGGTGGCAGCCTGGTCATCGGGGCCGAGCAGGAACCCGACTGCGCCGACTGGATCGACACCTGCGGCGCCTCCATCTGGGGCACGTACATGATGCAGACCGAGACCGTCCCGCAGGTCTTCGACGTCCGCCTCAAGGGCGGGAACTGGACACCGGTCCCCTCGAACCTGATGGCGTCCGAGCCGACCACGAAAGTGGTCGGGAAGCAGCAGGAGATCACCTACCGGCTCAACCCGAAGGCCGTCTGGTCCGACGGAAAGCCGATCACCTCCGCCGACCTGAGGTACACCGCCCTCCAGGTCCGCGACGGCAAGGCGATCTTCGACAAGAGCGGCTACGACCGCATCGCGTCGATCACCACCCCCGACGCCACCACCGCCGTCGTCACCCTCAAGTCCCCTTACGGCAACTGGAAGCAGCTCTTCGGCGCCGGCTACGGGGTGCTGCCCTCCCATCTCCTCCAGGGCAAGGACCGGGACGCCGTCATGAAGGACGGCTACACCTTCAGCGGCGGCCCCTGGAAGATCGCGTCCTGGAAGAAGGGGGTCTCCGTCACCCTCGTCCCCAACGACCGCTACTGGGGCCCCAGACCGCACCTGGACAAGGTCACCTTCCAGTTCGCCTCGGACACCTCGGCGGCGGTCCAGGCCTTCGCCGGCGGGACGTTCGACGCCCTCTACCCCACCCCGCAGCTCACCACGGTCGACCAGATCAAGACCCTGGGCAGCGCGGCCCGCATGCAGGTGCAGGCACAGACCGGCAACCTCCAGGCCCTGTGGCTCAACAACGCCAAATTCCCCTTCGACTCGGCCGCCGTGCGCAAGGCCTTCGCCTACTCGGTCGACCGCGAGGCCATCGTCAAGCGCCTGTTCGGCTCCTACGGCGTGACCAGCCCCGCGCAGAGCTTCCTGTCGCCGCTGGTCTCCCGTTACGCGTCCACGGACTTCTCCGACTACAAGCCCGACGCGGCCAAGGCGGCGCAGCTGATGAAGGCGGACGGGTGGACGAAGAACGGGAGCGGGTACTGGGCGAAGAACGGCAAGGAGGCCGCGTTCACCGTCACCTCCCTCTCCGGCAACCAGAGCCGCGAGCTGACCGAACAGATACTCCAGGCCCAGCTCGCCAAGGCCGGGTTCCGGGTGACGATCAAGAACTCCACGCCCGCGGACATCTTCGGCAAGCTCGCCCCGGCCGGTGACTTCCAGGTGGGTCTGTGGAACCTCACCGACGCGTTCCCCAACCCGACCCTGTCCGCCACCTTCAGCAGCACGGCCATCCCGAGCGCCGCCAACGGCCAGTCCGGCATCAACTTCATGCGCATCCGCATCCCCGGCCTGGACCCGGTCCTGGAGCGGGTGGACACCGGACTGGACGACACCGCCCGGATCGCGGACTCGCACAAGGCGGAGAAACTCATCGCCGACGACGTCCCCTCGCTCCCGCTGGCCGCTGTCCCGAACATCCTGGTCACCGGCGCACGCGTCGGCGGACCCCTCTCCATCAACCCGGTGGAAGGCCCCTGGTGGAACCTCGAGGAATGGGGCCTGGCGAAGTGACACCGATCCGCTCACCCCACAGGGGCCTGCCATGACCCGATACGTCCTGCGCCGCCTGCTGGCCTCCGTGCCCGTGGTCTGCGTCGCCTCGTTCATCCTGTTCTGGGCGGTGCGGGCGACCTTCGACCCGCTGGCGAAACTGCGCCAGTCGGTCGACCCCACCGCCCTGCACCGGGAGACGGTCCGCCTCGGGCTCGACCGGAGCCTCCCCGAGCAGTACCTGCTGTGGGTCAAGGGCTTCGTGCGGGGCGACTGGGGCATCAGCACCCGGACCGGCGGAGCCGTGCTGCCGATGGTCGGCGACGCCCTCGGCACCACGCTCCAGCTGATCCTGTGGGGCGTCGCCCTCGCCGTCGTCCTGGCGCTGGCGATCGGGCTGTACTCGGCGGCCCGCCAGTACACCGCGGGCGACCACCTCCTGACGGGCCTGTCCTACCTCGGCGTCGCCATGCCGGCGTTCTGGTTCGGCCTGGTCCTCATCCAGGTGCTCGCCGTCTGGCCCAAGCAGCAGTTCGGTCTTTCGGACCCCCCGCTGTACTTCGTCGGACTGCACTCCGTCGGCCACAGCGGACTCGACCTGGACTACCTGCGCCATCTGGTGCTGCCCGTGGCCACGCTCACCGTCGGACTCGTCGCCTCCTGGTCGCGGTTCGGACGGGCCACCCTCCTGGAGGCCCTGTCCAGCGACTACGTCCGCACCGCACGGGCCAAGGGTGTCCCCCGCCGCCGCATCCTGCTGCGGCACGCCCTGCGCAACGCGCTCGCGCCGTTCGTCACCGTCGTCGCCATGGACGCGGCCGCCCTGGTCGGCGGGCTGGTGGTGACCGAGCAGATCTACTCGATCCCCGGCATGGGCAAGCTGTTCCTCGCCTCCCTGGAGACCGGAGACGTCTTCGTCCTGCTGCCCTGGATGTTCGCCGTGGCCGTCGCCGTCATCCTCTTCAACCTGCTGGCCGACCTGTCCTACGCCCTCCTCGACCCCCGGGTGGCCCTGCGATGACCCAGCCCACCGCCCTCCCGGCGCCCCCGCCACCCCCGCCGCCCGGGTCCGGACCGCCCGGCGACCCGCGGACCTCCCGTGTCGTCCTGTCCCGCTTCCTGCGCCACCGGCTCGCGGTCGCCTCGCTGGTCGTGCTGGTCCTGCTGGCGGTCTGCTGCTTCGGCGCCGCCTGGATCGCGCCCTACCCGCGCAACGCGCAGAACCTCCTGGCGGCCTCCCAGCCGCCGTCCGGCACCCACTGGCTGGGCACCGACTCCCTCGGCCGCGACTACCTCAGCGAGATGCTCTACGCAGGGCAGCTCTCCCTGGCGATCGGCCTGGGCGTCGCCCTGCTGGCGACCCTGGTGGGGACGGCGGCCGGCGCGGTGGCCGGGTACCTCGGCGGCTGGCCCGACGAGGTGATCATGCGGGTGGCCGACCTGTTCCTGATCGTGCCCCCGGTCGCGGTCCTCGCAGTGTCCCTGCAGGGCCTCGGTCCCTCCCCTCTGACCATCGTCGTGGTGCTGAGCAGCCTGGGCTGGACCCTGATCGCCCGGGTCGTCCGGTCCCGGGTGATCCAGCTGCGCCACCAGGAGTTCGTGGAGGCGGCCCGGGTCATCGGCGCCTCCGGCCCGCGGATCGTCGTACGGCACCTGCTGCCCAATCTGACGGGCCTGATCGTGGTCAACGTGTCCCTGTCGGTGGCCACGGCGATCATCCTCGAATCCACCGTCAGCTTCCTCGGCTACGGCGTCCAGCCGCCCAAGTCGAGCTGGGGCAACATGCTCACCCAGGCCGCCGGGCTGATCGGCACCTCCCAGTCCTATCTCCTGTACGTCCCCGGCCTGGCGATCCTCGTCACCGTGCTCGCCGTGAACTTCCTCGGCGACGGGCTGAGCGACGCGCTCGACCCCCAAGGCAGGCAGTGATGCACGACGCCGACAAAGAGACCGCCGGGGCGGCCCCGCTGCTGTCCGTCCGCGACCTGAGCGTCACCTACCGCACCGACGCCGGTCCCGTGGCCGCCCTCGACCGGCTCTCCTTCGACCTGCACGCCGGGGAGACCCTGTCCATCGTCGGCGAGTCGGGCTCCGGAAAGAGCGCCGCCTCGCTGGCGGTGATGGGGCTGCTGCCGCGCAACGCCGTGGCCGCGGGCTCGGTGCGGTTGCGCGGGCAGGAACTGCTGAACCTGTCCGACCGGGAGCTGCGCGCCGTACGCGGCCGGCGCATCGCCATGGTCTTCCAGGACGCGCTGGCAGCGCTGAACCCGATGATGACGGTGGGCGCCCAGCTGGCCGAGGCGGTGAGCGTGCACAACCCGTCCGTCTCCCGCGCCGCCCTGCGGGACCGGGCCGTCGAACTGCTCGACCTGGTCGGCATCCCCGACCCCAGGACCCGGACCGGCCAGTACCCGCACGAGCTGTCGGGCGGCATGCGCCAGCGCGTGATGATCGCCACCGGTATCGCCAACGAACCGGACGTCCTCATCGCCGACGAGCCGACGACCGCTCTGGACGTGACCGTCCAGGCCCAGGTCCTCGACGTCCTGGCGCGCGTCCAGGACCGTACGAAGTCCGCGATCCTGCTGATCACCCACGACCTGGGCGTGGTGGCCGGCCTCGCCGACCGGGTCCTGGTCCTGTACTGCGGGCGGAAGATGGAGGAGGCCCCGGTGGAGCCCCTCTTCTACGAACCGGCCCACCCCTACACGCGTGGCCTGCTCGCCGCGCTGCCGAGGATCGACCGCAGCACCCGGCGGCTCGCGCAGATCGCCGGGCAGCCGCCCTCCCCCGCAGAACGGCCCCCGGGCTGCCCCTTCCAGAACCGCTGCCCGCACGCCGACGAACGGTGCGCCGAGGACCCCCGGCCGGTCGCGGTCGGCGCAGACCACACCGCGGCCTGTGTGCGGGCGCACGAGATCGCGAGCGTGACGCCATGACAGCACCGGCACTGACCGTCGAGGGGCGGCCGGCACTGACCGTCGAGGGGCTGGTGGCCGAGTACACCACCGGTCGGCGGGGCCGGCGCGCGCAGACCGTGCGGGCCGTCTCCGGGGTGGATCTGGTCATCCCGCGCGGCACGACCCTGGGCCTGGTCGGGGAGACCGGCTGCGGCAAGAGCACCCTGGGGCGCTGCCTGGTCCGGCTGACCGACCCGGCAGCCGGCCGGATCATGCTGTTCGACACGGACGTGACGGCGGCCGGGCGACGGGAGCTGGCGGCCGTACGCCGTCGTATCCAGTTCGTGTTCCAGGACCCGTACGCCTCCCTCAACCCGCGGCTCACCGTGCACGCGGCGCTCGCCGAGCCGCTGCGCATCCACGGTCTGCACCGGGGCCGGGAGAACGAACGGGTGCGGGAACTCCTTGAGCTGGTCGGCCTGGACCCCGCCCACGCCCACCGCCATCCGCACCAGTTCTCGGGCGGCCAGCGACAGCGCATCGGCATCGCCCGCGCGCTCGCCGTCGAACCGGAGGTGCTGGTCCTCGACGAACCGGTCAGCGCGCTGGACGTCAGTGTGCAGGCCGGGGTGATCAACCTGCTGGAGGACCTCCAGCAGGAGCTGGGCCTCACCTATCTGTTCGTCGCCCACGACCTGTCGGTGGTCCGGCAGATCAGCGACCGGGTCGCGGTCATGTACCTCGGGCGGATCGTCGAACAGGGGCCCGTGGACACGCTGTTCACCCAGCCGCGCCATCCCTACACCCAGGCCCTGCTGTCGGCCGTGCCCATCCCCGACCCGCGCGTCCAGCGGGCGCGCCGGCGGATCGTCCTGGACGGCGATCTGCCCAGCCCGCTGGCCCCGCCGTCCGGCTGCAGGTTCCGCACCCGCTGCTGGAAGGCGCGGGACGTGTGCGCCGAGACCGCGCCCGCCCTCGCCGAGCAGGGCGGAGGGCACGGAGGGCCTCATGGACCTGAAGGGTCTGGAGGGCACCTCGCCGCCTGCCATTTTCCCGATGCCCCGCCCCCGGCGCCCCAGGGCGAACCCAAGGAGGTCACCACACCATGACGACGAACTGGCAGCGGTTCTTCACCGCCGAACGCCCCCTCGCGGTCCGGCGCGGGCGCGGCCCGGGCGACCGGTCCCTGATCGTCGTGGAGAGCGAGGACGGTCCCCGGCTGTCGCTGTGGGACGCCGGGCGCGACACGGTCCGGCCGCTGAGTGAGGTGACCTCGGGCGACCTCGCGCAGGCGGTGCTGTCCTCCGACGGCGAGCAGATTCTGGCTCTGCACGACGACAACGGCGACGAGGTCGGCCATGTGCACGCGACAGACCTGGACGGCGGCGGCAGCCGCGACCTCACACCGGACCTGCCGCTCTACACCCTGCGCGGCATCGACGTGGCGGGGCGGGCGGACCGGGCCGTGATCACCTGTGCGGCGGAGGACGGCTTCAGCCTGTGGCTGCTGCGAACGGACGGTTCAGCGGGCCCCGAGCCGCTGTTCCGGTCGCCGCACGAGGCATGGAACGGCCTGGTGTCGGCCGACGGCACCCGTGCCTGTGTCGACACCACCGACCACAATCCGGGCGTCCGCAGATTCGCGGTCACCGTCGTCGACACCGCCACCGGCAAGGTGCTCGACTGCCTGAGCGACGGTCCCGAGGCGCCCGTGCGCGGTGTGCGGTTCTCCCCCGTCCCGGGCGACGACCGGGTGCTGGTGTCCACCGAGCGCTCCGGGTTCGCCCGTCCCAGCGTCTGGCATCCCACCCGCGGCACCCGCATCGACATCGAGGCACCGCACGTACGGGGTGACCTGGTCGCGCTGGACTGGTCCGAGGACGCCACCCGGATCCTGGCCGTGCACGTGGACGGCGGGATCCACCGGGTGATGGAGGCCGACCTGGAGTCGGGCGCGCTCCGGCTGCTCGACCAACCGCCGGGCGCGTACTTCGAGCCGGACGTGGCGGACGCGCACTGCCACCAGTGGGCCTCGCACTACGGTCCCGGACGCACCCTGCGCCTTCTCCACCAGCGCTTCGACTCCCCCCTGCGCGTGCTGCACGCCGACGGCCCGGACTCCGCGCCCGTCCCCAGGCTCTTCCCGCAGCTCGACCTGGGCGGCGTGCGGTGCACGTCGACCATGGTCCGCTCGGCGGACGGCACGCACGCCCAGCTGTGGTGGGCCCGGCCGCGCGGCGCCAAGGGCCCCGTCCCCCTGGTCCTGCATCTGCACGGCGGCCCCAACCTGGTGACGGTCGACCGTTACGACCCCGCCGCCCAGGCCTGGCTGGACAACGGCGTGGCCTTCGCCTCGCTGAACTACCGGGGTTCGGTCACCTTCGGGCGGCGCTTCCGCGAGGGGTTCATGCCGGCGATCGGCGACCGGGAGCTGGAGGACATCGAGGCGGCGGTGCGATGGCTGGTCGCCGAGGGCGTGGCCGATCCGGACAAGGTGTTCGTCACGGGCGCCTCGTACGGCGGTTTCCTGTCGCTGCTGTCCGTGGGACGACTGCCCGGACTGTTCGCCGGCGCGCTGGCGCACGTGCCGATGGCGGACTGGCTGACGGGGTACGAGGACATGAACCCGGCACTGCGCGCGGCCTGGTCGTCCTTCTTCCGCGCGAAGCCGGATGACGACCTGGAACGCTTCGTGCGGGCGTCGCCCATCACCTACGTGGCCGATGTCGTCGCGCCGGTCTGGATCAACCAGGGCACGCACGACACCCGTACCGCGCCCAGGCAGGTACGCCGGTACGAGGAAGCGCTGCGCGCGGCGGGCGGGGACGTGGCCGTCGACTGGTACAGCGGCGGTCACGAGACGACCGGGCGGGCCAAGGCGCTGGGCGAGCAGTCCAGGATGCTCGCCCTGGTCCATGCAGCCCTGCGCCAACGCCCTTGGAGTCAGGGCCTGTTGTGAGCCGCGAGGAGGGACCGGAGATGGTGGGGGTCTCCGCCGCGCCGGAGGGACCGGAGGTGGTCGGGGGTCTCCGCCGCGACCGAGGTCGGCGTCGGCGTGCGGGCAGGCGTGCCGGGTCGGCACGATGTCCGGGACCGCCGGCGCGGAGACCGCCCACGGATGGTCGAGCGCCAGCCGGTGGGCGGCCCGCCCGCCCCGGTCGTGCCCGGCCACCGCTCCCGCAGCGAACCGGCTGCCCGCTTCCGGGAGGGACCCTGATCCGTGATCAGAGGAAGCTGACGCCCTGGGCCAGAGTGAGTTCGCCGGAGTAGTTGATCGTGTTGGTGGCGGAGCGCATGTACGCCTTCCAGGCGTCGGAGCCGGACTCGCGGCCGCCGCCGGTGTCCTTCTCGCCGCCGAAGGCGCCGCCGATCTCGGCTCCCGAGGTGCCGATGTTGACGTTGGCGATGCCGCAGTCGGAGCCGGCGGCGGACAGGAAGACCTCGGCCTCCCGCTGGTCGCGGGTGAAGATGCTGGACGACAGGCCCTGCGGGACGTCGTTGTGGAGTGCGATCGCCTCGTCGAGGGTGTCGTAGCCGAGGACGTACAGGATCGGTGCGAAGGTCTCCTCCCGTACGACGTCGGTCTGTTCGCCGACGCGGACCAGGGCGGGCTCGGTGTAGGCCGCCGCGGGTGCCGACTCGGCCAGGCGGCGGTGGCCGCCGGCGAGGAGTTTGCCGCCGTCGGCCTGGACACGGGTGAGTGCATCGTGCATGCGGTCCAGTGCGGCGGTGGTGATGAGCGGGCCGACCAGTGTCGTGGCGTCGAACGGGTTGCCGACGGGGAGCTTTCCGTAGACGGCGGTCAGGCGCTCGACGAGGGTGTCGGCGATGTCGCGGTGGACGATGAGCCGGCGGAGTGTGGTGCAGCGCTGGCCGGCCGTGCCGGCCGCGGCGAAGACGATGCCCTGGACGGCGAGGTCGAGGTCGGCGGAGGGGGCGACGATCGCGGCGTTGTTGCCGCCGAGCTCCAGCAGGCTGCGGCCGAAGCGGGCGGCGACGCGGGGACCGACCTCGCGGCCCATGCGGGTGGAGCCGGTGGCGCTGACCAGGGCCACCCGGGGGTCGTCGACGAGCTGCTCGCCGACGGCGCGGTCACCGAGCAGCAGACGGTGTACGTCGCGCGGGGCGCCGGTCTCCTCGGCGGCCCGGGCGAGCAGGTGGTGGCAGGCCAGGGCGGTCAGCGGGGTGAGTTCCGAGGGCTTCCAGACCACGGTGTCGCCGCAGACCAGGGCGATGGCGGTGTTCCAGGACCAGACGGCGACGGGGAAGTTGAAGGCGGAGACGACGCCGACCACGCCGAGCGGGTGCCAGGTCTCGGCCAGGCGGTGGCCGGGGCGTTCGGAGGCGATCGTACGGCCGTACAGCTGGCGGGACAGGCCGACCGCGAAGTCGCAGATGTCGATCATCTCCTGGACCTCGCCGAGCGCCTCGGAGCGGATCTTGCCCGCCTCGACGGTGACCAGGTCGGCCAGGTCGCTCTTGTGCTCGCGCAGCAGCTCCCCGAGGCGGCGCACGAGGTCACCGCGGCGCGGTGCGGGGGTGGTGCGCCAGGTCAGGAAGGTGGCGCGGGCGGCGGTGAGGGCTTCCTCGACGTCGGTTGCGGTGGCCGCCCGCAGGCCGAAGAGGTGCTCGCCGGTGATGGGGGTGCGGGCCGGGAGGTCCTCGCCCTCGGCCACCTCCGCGCCGATGTTCCGCAGGCAGACCCGGACGCGGGCGCGCAGCTCGTCCGTGGTGGGCAGCGCGGTGCTGGTCATCCTGGTCCTCCAGGGGGTGAGGGGTCAGCGGACGGAGTCGGTGAGGCCGAGGGCCCGGGCGACCTGGGCGAGGGAGCGGTTCTGCTGCTGCTCGTAGAGGGCAAAGGGGTCGAGGACCTCGCGGCCGAGGGCGCCGGAGAGCCAGTCGGCGTCGTAGGCGGTGCCCTGCCGGTCGTTGTCGCGGGTGCCCTCGCCGCTGAGGTTGGACTGGAAGATGCCGGCGGCGGAGCGGGGCAGGAAGTCCTCGTACACGACGGGTTCGGCGTGCACCCAGCCCTGCCGCACCAGTTCGGCGACACCGGTGGGCGGTGTGCGGCCGTCGCGCGGCCGGTGGTCGGCGAGCCGGTAGGTGAAGTACGCCAGTCCCCGGGCCGCCAGCTCCTCCTCGCTGCCGGGCAGATGCCGCTCCCAGACGGCGCGCGCGATGTCGTCGCGGGCCGCCTCGGGGTGCCGGGCCGCCTGCTCGTCGACGCGGCCGAGGAGTTCGTCGTACAGGGCACGCCCCGCCCGGGTGAGGGCGATGCCGCGGGCCTCGACCTCGCCGAAGCGCACCCGCAGGGCGCCGGTGACGACGCTACCGTCCTCGGTGCGCATCGCGCGGGGCTCGGCCAGGGCGCGGAAGGAGGTCTGGCGCAGCAGGACGTCGGGGCCCTTCCAGGCCGGCGGGCCCTGGATGGTGTCGATCATCTCGATGCCGCGGACGGTCATCCGGCGGTACAGCTCGTCGATGTCCAGGACGCGCGGCGTGAGGTGGTTGATGTGGGTGCTGCGGACGCCGCCGATGTCGGCGGCGACGGCGGAGACCCGCTCCAGGGTCCGGTACCAGGCCCGGTCCACCGGTTCGGCCGACAACTCGAAGGCCTGTACGGCCAGTCGGAGGAAGCGTTCGGCGTCCTCGGCCGGCAGTTCGCGGTCGGCAGCGGCGCGGTCGGCCAGCGCGAGCAGTTCCGGAGGGAAGAGCTCGCGGGCGGTGAGGAAGGTCTCCAGGCGGGCGCGCAGGCCGTCGTCGAAGAAGCGGGGGTCGGCCGGGGTGAGCAGGGAGGTGAACACCCGGAAGGGGTTGCGGGCGAGTTCCCCGCCGTCGACCGGCCGGAAGGCGGTGGAGACGACGGGGACGGCGCTGGCCGCGGCCTCCCGCAGGTCGTAGAAGCCGACCGGGTGCATGCCGAGGGCGCCGAAGACGCGGGCGACCTGGTGCAGTTCGCGCGGTGTGCCGACGCGGATGGCGCCGTGCCGCTCGGCGGTGACCCTGCCGATGGAGCCGAGACGTTCGGCGTCGGCTCCGCGGGCCCGCAGGACGTCCTCGTTGACCTCTCGGGAGACGTCCACCAGCGTCGTGTAGGCGGGCACCTCCCGCCCGTACATCTCCGACAGCCGCACCGCGAACGCGGCCCGCAGCTGCCACTGACCGATCATTGACATGGTTCGGCCCTTTCGGGGACGGGCGACGGTGCCGCGATCACGTCTTCGATGGTCGCCGACCGGACCGCCGTCGTACAGATGACAGGGCCGCCGGCGGGCGCCGGGAAAGGCTCAAATACGCGCGGCGCGGAAAACCCAGTGGACCGATCTTCACAGGTGATCCCTAACATATGGCGTCAAGACAACCATGCGACCGGCTCGTTGGACGCGCGCCGGTCGGGGTCGCCGATGCCAGGGTCCGCTCCCCGGGCTGCGGTGATCTTCCTACCCAGGAGGACCTTCCGCATGTTCCGACGAATTGGCACTGCCGTCGTCCGACATCCAGTCTGGACGATCGTGGCATGGCTGATCGCGGCGGTGGCGATCGTCGCCACCGCCCCGAGCCTGCCCTCGAACAGCGACGAGAGCAGCTTCCTGCCCAAGAGTTACGAGTCCATCAAAGCGGCCGATCTGCAGGCGAAGGCGTTCCCCAGCGCCTTCACCCCGTCCGCGATCGCGCTGTACGAGCGCGCCGACGGCGGCAAGCTCACCGCCGAGGACAAGAAGGACGTCTCCCGGTTCGCCACCGAACTGGGCGGCAAGCACATCGACCAGGTCCAGAAGGTCGTCCCCGGCCAGCCGTCGAAGGACGGCAGGTACGACCTGATCCTGGTGCAGATGGACAGCAAGAACGCCGGCCAGCCCGTGCAGGCGGACGCGGCCAAGGTGTTGCGGGACGACGTCAGGCAACTGGCCAAGGGCACGAACCTGGAGGTCAGGCTGGGTGGTTCGGCCGCGCAGGCCCTCGACCAGCAGGACTCGTCCAAGCGCGGTGAGGCGCTGATCGGCATCGGCACGTTCGTGATCATCCTGGTGACGCTGCTGATCATCTTCCGGGCGCCGATCCTGGCGTTCCTGCCGCTGATCGTGATCGGCGTGGTGTCCGCGATCGCCAACGGGCTCATCGCCTACGCCACCAAGCTCTTCGGCCTCCAGGCCAACAGTTCCGTGTCGTCGATTCTGATCGTCGTGCTGTTCGGCGTGGGCACGGACTACTTCCTGTTCCTGATGTTCCGGTACCGCGAACGCCTGCGCGCGGGTGACGAACCCAAGGAGGCCATGGTCAACGCGGTCGCCCGGGTCGGCGAGGCCATCGCCTCGGCGGCCGGCGCGGTCATCATCGCCTTCCTCGCGCTGGTGCTGTCCACGCTGGGCTTCCTGAAGCAGATGGGCCCGGCGCTGGCCATCGCGGTCTCCGTCACCCTGGTCGCGGGCCTGACCCTGATCCCGGCCGTCGTGTCGCTGATCGGCCCGAAGGTGTTCTGGCCCTCGAAGTCCTGGCAGCAGGAACCGGCCAACGCCCGTTTCGCGGCCCTGGGCCGTGGTGTGCAGCGCCGCCCGGGGCTGACGGCCGCGGTCTCCGGTCTCGTGCTGGTGGTCCTGTCACTGGGCACTCTGGGCTTCCACGCCACGTTCGACCTGGCGTCGGGCTCGATGCCCAAGACCAAGGAGTCCATGGTCGTCCAGGACCGGATGCAGAACGCGTACTCGGCCGGTGCCGCCGCGCCCACCGACGTCTACCTCTCCAGCAGCGACGGCAAGGCGCTGGACACGTCCTCCTTCGACACGTACGCGTCGAAGCTCGGGGCCGTGGACGGTGTGGCGAGCGCCCGGATGGCCCAGGTGAACAAGGCCGGGACCACGGCGGACTTCACCGTCACCCTCAAGTACGAGGCGTCCACGGACAAGGCCATAGACGCCGTGGGCCGGGTGCGTGACGTCGCGCACGCGGACGCGCCCGAGGGAACCGAGGCGCTCGTCGGCGGCATGTCCTCGATCTACAAGGACATCGACGCCGCGGTCAACCACGACTACCGGACGGTGTTCCCCGTGGCCGCCCTGCTGATCATGGTGATCCTGGGGCTGCTGCTGCGCAGTGTGGTCGCGCCCTGGTACCTGATCGCCTCGGTCGGGCTCGGCTTCGGGGCCACGCTCGGCACCACGGTCTGGATCTTCCAGGAGGCGCAGAACAAGCCCGGTCTGATGTTCATGCTGCCGGTGATCATGTATCTCTTCGTGGTCGCCATCGGCACGGACTACAACATCCTCATGATCGCCCGGCTCCGCGAGGAGGCCCGGGAGGGCCGGGATCCGCGCGAGGCGGCCGGCATGGCGCTTCGCCAGTCCGGTCCCACGGTGGCCGCAGCGGGCTTCATCCTGGCGGCGACCTTCGCCACGATGATGCTGGCGGGGAACTCGCTGCTCACGGAGATGGGCTTCGCGGTCTCCTTCGGCATCGCGGTGGCCGCCTTCGTCATGGCGATGTTCTTCACCCCGAGCCTCACGGCGCTGATCGGCCACGCCGCCTGGTGGCCGGGCCACGCCGACCGAGCGGATCCGCCCGCGGGCACGGGGCCCGGGGATGCCGCGCCGGTGGCCGGGGAGGACCGGAACGCTCCGGTGGGCCGTACCAGCTAGCGGCCGCACAGAGAACGACCGAGG
>NZ_JBHXLU010000122.1:0-34905 GCF_042720695.1 Streptomyces sp. NPDC058457
AAACGCCCGGTTACATTCCGAACCCGGAAGCTAAGCCTTACAGCGCCGATGGTACTGCAGGGGGGACCCTGTGGGAGAGTAGGACACCGCCGAACTCCTTTTAGAGCTCTGGCTCTTGGGCACAAGCCCAGGGGCCAGAGCTTTTTTGCGTTGAGGTAGGGTCAGGGGGAAAAGTTGGCTCGTTTCCCACCACAGGAGGCTCCCGGGTGGAGGTCCAGGAGACGCGTGTCCAAACGGACCGTGTCCTCACCATCCCGAACATCCTCAGCATGGCGCGTCTCGTCGGCGTGCCCGTCTTCCTGTGGTTGATCCTCAGGCCCGAGTTCGGCGGGCCCAAGAGCGACGGCTGGGCCCTGTTGGTACTCCTCTTCAGCGGCGTCAGCGACTACCTGGACGGCAAGCTCGCCCGGCGCTGGAACCAGATCAGCAGCCTCGGCCGGCTACTGGACCCCGCCGCGGACCGGCTCTACGTGCTGTCGACGCTGGTCGGACTCACCTGGCGGGAGATCCTGCCGCTCTGGTTGACGTCCGTACTACTTCTGCGTGAACTGGTTCTGCTGGTGATGGTGGGGATCCTCCGCCGGCACGGCTATCCGCCGCCGCAGGTGAACTTCCTTGGGAAGGCCGCGACGTTCAATCTGATGTACGCGTTCCCGCTCCTCCTGCTCAGTGACGGAAGCGGTTGGATCTCGTCACTCGCTGCTATTTTCGGATGGGCGTTCGCAGGGTGGGGTACAACCCTGTACTGGTGGGCAGGAGTGCTCTACGTGGTGCAGGTCCGTCGCCTGGTTCGTGCGGACGCCACAGCCGATTGAGCTCGGCGATTGTCCGGACGTAGTGGCCCCTCGAATGCTCTCGATGGCCCGCGGCGGAAAAGTGCGGGACAATCTGGACGGGTGAAGTCGGCTAGACCGTCATCTCTTAGAGGAGGACGCTTCCGACATGAAGGCCGTCGTGATGGCCGGTGGTGAAGGCACACGCCTTCGCCCCATGACCTCCAGCATGCCCAAGCCACTCCTTCCGGTCGTCAACCGACCGATCATGGAGCATGTGCTACGGCTGCTCAAAAGGCATGGGCTCACCGAGACCGTCGTCACTGTGCAGTTCCTGGCATCGCTGGTCAAGAACTACTTCGGGGACGGCGAGGAGCTCGGCATGGAGCTCACCTATGCCAACGAGGAGAAGCCACTCGGTACCGCCGGAAGCGTCAAGAACGCCGAAGAGGCGTTGAAGGACGATGCTTTCCTCGTCATATCCGGCGATGCGCTCACCGACTTCGACCTCACCGAGCTGATCAACTTCCACAAGGCAAAGGGCGCGCTCGTCACGGTCTGCCTGACGCGTGTGCCCAATCCGCTGGAATTCGGCATCACCATCGTCGACGAAGAGGGCAAGGTCGAGCGCTTCCTGGAGAAGCCGACCTGGGGCCAGGTCTTCTCCGACACGGTGAACACGGGCATCTACGTCATGGAGCCCGAGGTATTCGACTACGTCGAGGCCGATGTTCCCGTCGACTGGTCCGGCGACGTCTTCCCGCAACTGATGAAGGAAGGCAAGCCGATCTACGGCTACATCGCCGAGGGCTACTGGGAGGACGTCGGTACCCACGAGTCGTACGTGAAGGCGCAGGCCGACGTCCTGGAGGGCAAGGTCGACGTCGACATCGACGGCTTCGAGATATCCCCCGGTGTATGGGTCGCCGAGGGCGCCGAGGTGCATGCGGACGCCGATCTGCGGGGCCCGTTGTACATCGGCGACTACGCCAAGGTCGAGGCCGGCGCGGAAATCCGGGAGCACACCGTCGTCGGCTCCAATGTCGTCGTGAAGAGCGGCGCTTTCCTGCACCGGGCCGTCGTCCACGACAACGTGTACGTCGGGCAGCACAGCAATCTGCGGGGCTGTGTCGTCGGGAAGAACACCGACATCATGCGGGCCGCGCGGATCGAGGACGGGGCGGTCATCGGTGATGAGTGCCTGATCGGTGAAGAATCGATCGTTCAGGGCAATGTCCGGGTCTATCCCTTCAAGACCATCGAGGCCGGCGCCTTCGTCAACACGTCGGTGATCTGGGAGTCCCGGGGCCAGGCTCATCTGTTCGGCGCCCGTGGTGTGTCGGGGATCCTGAACGTCGAGATCACGCCGGAACTGGCCGTGCGGCTGGCCGGCGCGTATGCCACCACCCTGAAGAAGGGGTCCACCGTCACGACGGCCCGTGACCACTCCCGCGGTGCCCGTGCGCTCAAGCGGGCAGTGATCTCCGCGCTCCAGGCCAGTGCCATCGACGTACGCGACCTGGAGAACGTGCCGTTGCCCGTGGCGCGGCAGCAGACCGGGCGGGGCAGCGCCGGCGGGATCATGATCCGGACCTCGCCCGGTGTGCCCGACTCCGTCGACATCATGTTCTTCGACGGACAGGGCGCCGACCTCTCCCAGGCCAGCCAGCGCAAGCTGGACCGGATCTTCGCGCGGCAGGAGTACCGGCGTGCGTTCCCCGGTGAGATCGGCGACCTGTACTTCCCGGCCAGCGTCTTCGACTCGTACACCGGGTCGCTGCTGCGGAACGTCGACACGACCGGGATCGCCGAAGCGGGTCTGAAGGTCGTCGTGGACGCCTCGAACGGCAGCGCCGGGCTGGTGCTGCCCAGCCTGCTCGGCAAGCTCGGTGTGGACTCGTTGACCATCAATCCCGGACTGAACGAGGCCAGGCCCACGGAGACGGCCGACCAGCGGCGGGCGGGGCTGGTGCGCCTCGGCGAGATCGTGGCGTCCTCGAGGGCCGCGTTCGGCGTGCGGTTCGACCCGGTCGGTGAGCGGCTGTCCCTGGTGGACGAGAAGGGCCGCATCATCGAGGACGACCGGGCGCTGCTGGTCATGCTCGACCTGGTCGCCGCCGAGCGGCGCAGCGGGCGGGTGGCGCTTCCGGTCACCACGACCCGGATCGCCGAGCAGGTGGCGGCGTACCACGGCACCCAGGTCGAGTGGACGACCACCTCCCCCGACGACCTCACACGTGTGGGGCGCGAGGAAGGCACCATCTTCGGCGGTGACGGCAAGGGCGGGTTCATCGTTCCGGAGTTCAGCAGCGTCTACGACGGTACGGCTGCCTTCGTACGCCTGATCGGTCTGGTGGCGCGGACGCAGCTCACGCTGAGCCAGATCGATGCCCGGATCCCGAAGGCGCATGTCCTCAAGCGGGACCTGGCGACGCCGTGGGCTGTCAAGGGACTGGTCATGCGGCGTGTCGTCGAGGCAGCCGGGGATCGCTTTGTCGACACCACGGACGGCGTACGGGTCGTCGAGACCGACGGGCGCTGGGTGATGGTGCTGCCCGACCCGGCCGAGGCGGTCACCCATCTGTGGGCGGAGGGGCCCGACGACGCCTCCGCGCAGGCCCTGTTGGACGAGTGGTCGGCGACCGTGGACAGCGCCGGACGGTAAATCCGCTGCACGCGTGCGTGCCGGACACGTGTCCCCACGGGGGCCGGTCCGGCACGCCGGTGGGGCCGTTCGGAGGTACTGGTCGCAACGTGCGACGATGTGCGGCATGCCGCAGCAACCCCCCGTTCGGAGCAGCGCCGCCCGGCCGTCGCGCCCGGACGCCTCCATGTCGTTGATCACCAACGTCATGGACCACAGCCTCGACGACGGGTACGCCGAGGCGGCCGCACGGAAGCGGGCCAAGGGGGAGGACGGCGGCATGCCGAAGACCCTCCGGGCCAGGCTGGGCCTCGCCGGTGGTCTGGTGCTCGCGGCGCTCGTGGTGACCGTGGGAGCGGCGCAGGCGCGCGTGACGGCGCCCGTCGTGGCGAAGGAGCGCCAGGAGCTCATCGACCGTATCGACCGGGAGACGGCGGCCGCGGACAAGCTGGAGACCAATGTCGACAAGCTGCGGGACGACGTCAGCGCCCGCCAGCGCGCCGCACTGAAGGAGAGCGGCGGCAGCGGGCAGTCGGACCTGGCGGACGTCCTGTCGGGCGCCACTGCGGTGCACGGCCCCGGCGTGAAACTGGTGGTGAACGACGCCAAGGAGGCCTCCTCCGGCGGTGACGCCGGCAATCCCCGGGAGACCTCGGGGTTCTCCGACACCGGCCGGGTGCGCGACCATGACATGCAGCGCGTCGTGAACGGGCTGTGGGCCTCGGGCGCCGAGGCGATCTCCATCAACGGGCAGCGGCTGACCGCTCTGTCCGCGATCAGGGCCGCGGGGGACGCGATACTGGTCGACAACAGGCCACTGGTGCCGCCGTACACGGTGCTGGCGGTGGGGGACGGGGAGAAGCTCGGCTCCAGGTTCCAGGACAGCCCCGACGGGCTGTACCTGCATGCACTGGAGGAGAACTTCGACATCCGGGCGACCATCTCCACGGAGAGTGACGTCCGGTTGCCCGCCGCGCCGAGCGTGATCGTACGTACAGCACAGCCGTACACCGAGAAGACTGAGAAGGGCACATCGTGATCGCCGTACTTGGCCTCGTCGTGGGCGTCGTGGCCGGACTGTTGGTCCGGCCTGAGGTTCCGGCGGTCGTCGAGCCGTATCTGCCGATCGCCGTCGTCGCGGCGCTCGACGCCGTCTTCGGCGGTCTGCGGGCCATGCTGGACGGGATCTTCGACGACAAGGTCTTCGTGGTGTCGTTCCTGTCGAACGTGGTGGTGGCCGCGTTGATCGTCTTCCTCGGCGACAAGTTGGGTGTGGGCTCGCAGCTGTCCACGGGTGTCGTGGTGGTCCTCGGTATCCGTATCTTCTCCAACGCCGCGGCGATCCGGCGGCACGTGTTCCGGGCGTGAGTGACATGAGCGAGCACGAGAAGCGGCCCGAGCACCGGCTGCGCAGAGAACTCCCGGCCGAGGTGCCCGCCGCGGCGCCGGAGGCCGAGTCCGCCGCCGGACCGAAGCCGGAGGCCGGGCTGACCGGTCGCCGGCGGCTGGTCCAGGGGCTGTGGCCACCCCACGTGAGCAGGGCCCAACTGATCGTTGCCGTGCTGCTGTTCGGGCTCGGATTCGGGCTCGCCGTGCAGGTGGCGTCGAACAGCGACAGCGACAGCGCACTGCGCGGGGCCCGCCAGGAAGATCTTGTCCGCATCCTGGATGAACTGGATGACCGTACTCAGCGTCTTGAGGACGAGAAGACAGGACTTGAGAAGCAGCGCGAGGAGTTGCAGAGCAGCTCCGACCAGGCGGCGGAGGCCCGCAGACAGACGGCTGAGAAGGAGCGGCAACTCGGCATTCTGGCGGGCACCGTGGCGGCGCAGGGTCCTGGCATCACGATGACGGTCGACGACCCGAAGGGGACGGTGCAGGCGGACATGCTGCTCGACGCGATCCAGGAGCTGCGCGCGGCCGGTGCGGAGGCGATCCAGGTCAACGGGGTACGGGTGATCGCCGGCACGTACCTCACCGACTCCGGGAAGAGCGTGAGCGTCGACGGGAACAAGATCACCCAGCCCTACGTTTTCAGGGTGATCGGCAAGCCGCAGGACCTCGAACCGGCTCTCAACATCCCCGGAGGCGTGGTGCAGACTCTCGAGAAGGAACAGGCGACTGTGACGGTCGAGCGGTCCACCAAGATCGTCGTGGATGCCTTGCGACCGGCGAAGCAGCCTGACTACGCTCGGTCGTCCTCACAGTGAACCGGCGGTGCATGGGGGACGTCGGGCGGGGGCATGAGGATGCGGGGGGTCGGCGCACCGGGGAACCGGAGCGTGGTGGAAACTGTCTGGTGGATACGGACGTTGTGTGGTTGTCCGGGTCGGCCGGTTTATTCAGTCAGGGTTCGTCCTGCCCCACGGGCGGGTCTGTTTCGGTCAAGGGGAATCGCCCGTGAAGTTGTTTGCGAAGTTGTTCGGCAAGAGCGCGCGAGAGGGTAGCGACAACGCGACCGCTCGCCATCGGGCACAGCCCGACGCGGAGGGCCAGCGCCCGCTGTTCCGGGACCAGGTGGCTGGTCCAGGGGGTGACATTTCGGGAGGTCAGGGCGCGCCGTCAGTTGACCCGTCCCAGTCCGGCGGCATAGGTTTCGGGCAACCGTCAACCTCAGGTGCGGGTGGAGGGTTTGCCTCCGGCCCGTACGCGTCCAACGCCCCGGCGGGGCAGCCGCGGCAGGAGGATCCGTCCATGTCGGCCCTGGTTTGTACGAGGTGCGGTAACCGCAACGCGGAGAACGCCCGCTTCTGTTCCAACTGCGGAGCCCCGCTGCGCGCGGGCGCCGTCCCCGAGCGTGCGTCGGAGACGACGTCCACGATCTCGATCTCCGGTCTTGAGGCCTACGACGCCGAGGTCACCGGCCAGACCCAGATGCCGTCGCTCTCGCCCGAGGCGCAGGCGGCGGTCGACGCGCTGCCGCTCGGTTCCGCGCTGCTGGTCGTGCGCCGTGGCCCCAATTCGGGCAGCCGTTTCCTGCTGGACAGCGACCTGACCACGGCCGGCCGTCACCCGCAGAGCGACATCTTCCTGGACGACGTGACGGTCTCGCGTCGGCACGTGGAGTTCCGCCGCCAGCCGGACGGCTCGTTCACGGTGGCCGACGTCGGCAGCCTCAACGGTACGTACGTCAACCGGGAGCGCATCGACCAGGTCGCCCTGTCGAACGGTGACGAGGTCCAGATCGGCAAGTACCGGCTGGTCTTCTACGCGAGCCGACACGGCATCTGACCCCGCCGGACCTTGTCCGGGGGACCCCAGGGAAGAAGGTCCATGCTGCACACACCGAGCGGCGGTACCAGTCACGGCACCGCCGCCACGGAACCCGGGCTGATGAGCATCGGCACGGTGCTGAACGTGCTGCGCGACGAGTTCCCCGAAGTCACCATCTCCAAGATCCGTTTCCTGGAGTCGGAGGGGCTGATCGAGCCGCGCCGGACCCCTTCCGGGTACCGGAAGTTCAGCGCCGGGGACGTGGAGCGTCTGGGACACGTGCTGCGGATGCAGCGGGACCACTATCTGCCGCTCAAGGTCATCCGGGAGTACCTGGAAGCCATGGAGCGCGGCGAGGCGGTGCAGTTGCCGGTGCTGGGGCGGCAGCGCGACGGTGAGGCGGTGCCGACGGTTTCCGAGGTGCCCACGGTGGCCCGGATCGGCCGGGACGAGCTGCTGGCGGCCGCCGACATCGACGAGAACTGCCTCACGGAGTGGGAGTCGTACGGACTGATCGCTCCCCTGGAGAGCGGCGTGTACGACGCCGAGACGGTCACCGTGGCCTCGCTCGTGGCCGAGCTGGGCCGGTTCGGGATCGAGCCGCGTCATCTTCGGGTGATGAAGGCCGCCGCCGACCGCGAGGCCGGCCTGGTGGACCAGGTGGTGGCCCCGCTCAAGCGCCACCGCAACCCGCAGACCAGGGCCCATGCCGAGGCCCGTACGAAGGAGCTGGCGGCGCTCACGGTGAAGCTGCACGCCGCACTGGTGCAGACCGCGCTCGGGGTGCGGCTGCCGTGAGTACCACGACAGGACCCGGGCGGCGGCCGGATCGGGCGCGCGTTCCCGGCCCGACTACCCAAACGTCCCGGGCACGGCCTAGGGTTGCTGTGTGAACGAGCTCGATGTCGTAGGTGTCCGGGTGGAAATGCCCTCCAACCAACCGATCGTGCTCCTGCGCGAGGTGGGAGGCGACCGTTACCTCCCCATCTGGATCGGGCCGGGGGAGGCGACGGCGATCGCGTTCGCCCAGCAGGGCATGGCGCCTGCCAGGCCGCTGACTCACGACCTGTTCAAGGACGTGCTGGAGGCCGTCGGCCAGGAGCTCACCGAAGTGCGCATCACGGACCTGCGTGAAGGCGTCTTCTATGCAGAGCTGGTCTTCGCCAGCGGGGTCGAGGTGAGCGCCCGTCCGTCCGACGCCATAGCGCTGGCGCTGCGCACCGGAACGCCGATCTACGGCAGTGACACGGTGCTGGACGACGCGGGCATCGCGATCCCGGACGAGCAGGAGGACGAGGTGGAGAAGTTCCGCGAGTTCCTCGACCAGATCTCGCCCGAGGACTTCGGCACCAGCAGCCAGTGAGAGACCCGAGCGGCCCGTCACCCACCGGAAGGTCGGGGGCGGGCCGGTTCGCGGCTGGTCACAGCCGAAACTCATGGGCAATTGCCAGCGGCCATTGAGAGCGTCCTACGGCTTGCCGCCAGAGCATTCGGCTAGCCTTTCCCCGCGGTGGAGCACGGGAAACCACTCCTAGGGTGATTATCACTCGGCGTGCCGAGTGTGGCGATCGTTGACGCACCCCTGGTGACTGCCTACCGTCGAGAAGGCAGGTCAAGGACGGAGGTCGGCGTGAGAAGCAGCGGCGACGGTACGGCTGGGGGTGCCCCGGAACGCGGTTTCGGGGAGAGTCTTCCGTACCCGCTTCACAGCAGCACTGCCGGTCACGCCCCGCAGCGGCCGACCGCAGTGCCGAGCGGCGGAGGGGCGGCGTCCATGGCGACCGAGGAGATCGGCTACCGCGGGCCCACGGCCTGTGCGGCGGCCGGCATCACCTACCGGCAGCTCGACTACTGGGCCCGCACCGGCCTGGTCGAGCCCAGCGTGCGGCCCGCCTACGGGTCGGGCACCCAGCGTCTGTACAGCTTCCGGGACGTCGTCGTCCTGAAGATCGTCAAGCGGTTCCTGGACACCGGGGTCTCCCTCCAGAACATCCGCACCGCGGTCCAGCACCTCAGGGAACGCGGTTTCCGCGACCTGGAGCGCATGACCCTGATGAGCGACGGCGCCACGGTCTACGAGTGCACCTCGCCCGACGAGGTCCACGCCCTGCTCCAGGGCGGTCAGGGCATCTTCGGGATCGCGGTCGGCGTGGTGTGGCGGGACGTGGAGAGCGCGCTCTCCCAGCTGCACGGCGAGCGCGTCGACACCGGCGAGACGCTCGTCGGCCACAACCCCGCCGACGAACTGGCCCGGCGGCGCAACCGGGCGGTCTGAAAGCCTGGCCCGAAGGCCCTCGGACTTCCTCTGACGCCCCGGCACGGTTCGTGCCGGGGCATTGTCAGTGGCGTGGTGCAGCATCGGAGATGTGAGAAACGCGCCCACGATCCTGCATCTCGACATGGATGCCTTCTTCGCCTCGGTGGAGCAGGCGTCCAAGCCGAGCCTGCGCGGGAAGGCCGTGGTCGTGGGCGGGCTCGGACCACGCGGTGTGGTGGCCACCGCGTCGTACGAGGCCCGGGTGTTCGGGGTGCACTCCGCGATGCCGATGGGGCAGGCACGGCGGCTGGCACCGAACGCCGCGTATCTGGTGCCGCGCTTCGGGCTCTACCGGTCGATCAGCGAGCAGGTGATGGGGCTGCTGCGCGGGCTGTCGCCGCTGGTGGAGCCGCTCAGCCTGGACGAGGCGTTCGTGGATCTGGAGGCCGGTGAGGTGGCCTGGGACGCCGGGGCGGCGCGGCTGGTGGGCGAGAGGCTGCGCGCGGACATACGGGCCGTCACGGGGCTCTCCGGGTCCGTCGGGCTCGCCGCCTCCAAGATGCTCGCGAAGATCGCCTCCGAGCAGGCCAAGCCCGACGGGCTGGTGCTGATCGAGCCGGGCACGGAGCGGGCGATGCTGGGGCCGATGCCGGTGCGGACCCTGCCGGGGGTGGGGCCGGCGACCGGGGACCATCTGCGGCGGGCCGGGATCACCACGGTCGACGAGATCGCCGAGGCCGGGGAGGACGAACTCGTCCGGCTGCTCGGCAAGGCCCACGGGCACGCCCTGTACGCGATGGCGCTCGCGCACGACGAGCGGCCCGTGGTGGCCGAGCGGGAGACCAAGTCGGTGTCGGTCGAGGACACCTATGACGTGGACATCCACGACCGGCTGCGGGTGGGTCTCGAGGTACAGCGGCTGGCCGACCGGTGCGTGCGGCGGCTGCGCGGGGCCGGGCTGTCGGGGCGGACCATCGTGCTGAAGGTACGGCGGTACGACTTCTCGACGCTCACCCGGTCGGAGACGTTGCGGGGGCCGACCGACGACCCGGCGGTGGTGCGGGAGGCGGCCGCGCGGCTGCTGGACTCGGTGGACACGACGGGGGGTGTGCGGTTGCTGGGCGTGGGGGTGTCCGGGCTGGCCGACTACACGCAGGAGGATCTGTTCGCGCAGGCGGCGGCCGCTGGGGAGGGGGCGGTGGACTTTGCGGCGGAGGAGGACGTGGCGGAGCCGGTCGCCGAGGAGCAGGTGGTTGCCGAGCGGCGGTGGCCCGCGGGGCACGATGTGCGGCATGCCGAGTACGGGCACGGATGGGTGCAGGGGAGTGGGCTGGGGCGGGTGACAGTGCGGTTCGAGACGCCGGGGACGGTGGGACCGGGGAGAGTGCGGACGTTTCGGGTTGAGGACCCTGAGCTGGAGCCTGCGGAGCCGTTGCCCTTGGTGCCCGGGGTTTCGGCGGACGGGGTGCGTGCGTGACCATGGGTGGGGGCTGGGCGGGGGGGGGCACGCTCACCGGCGCTGGCCGGGTGCCTCCCCCAGCCTTCGGCCGGGGGGACCCCCAGCGCCCACCCGTGCCGCCCTGGGGGCACCTCCCAGGCCCTTAAGGCGCTGGGGGAGGCACGACTGCCCGCAGCTGGGTAGCTGGGACGGGCGGCTG
Source organism: Streptomyces sp. NPDC058457 (assembly GCF_042720695.1). Taxonomy (NCBI): domain Bacteria; kingdom Bacillati; phylum Actinomycetota; class Actinomycetes; order Kitasatosporales; family Streptomycetaceae; genus Streptomyces; species Streptomyces sp. NPDC058457. The sequence continues at coordinate 10,546 of NZ_JBHXLU010000122.1, forward strand.
GGCAGCGCCCCGTAAGGGGCGCTGGGGGTACCCCCGGCCGAAGGCTGGGGGAGGAACTGCGCGAGCAACCCCCACCGGCCCGCGGCCGCCGTCGGCCTCACGCGCCCGCGTCCTCCGTTCCCGCCAGCTTGCCGAAGTCGTGGTCCGGGTGGTCGTGGGGCGGGGGAGTCGTGTCCAGGCCGTAGTGGTGGTAGAGCTGGAGTTCCTGTTCGGGGGAGAGATGGCGGCCCACGCCGAAGTCGGGGGCGTCCTTGATCAGGGACCGGTCGAAGGGGACGTGCAGGGTGCCCTCGACCAGTTTGCTGGGCTCCAGGGGCACGAAGGCGTCCCGGGAGAACAGGCCGGTGCGTATGGCCGCCCACTCCGGCACGCCCGTCGCATCGTCGAGGTACACCTCGTCGATCGTGCCGATCTTCGTGCCGTTGCGGTCGAACGCCTTGCGGCCGATCAGGTTGCGCGGATCGATGTCGGTCTGCACGGGCCCTCCACTTGGTCGCAACTCATCCGTAAGCACTACAAAAGAGCACATTGAAGGAGGCGGCCACTCGAAGACCCTGGCGTTGCCCTCGCTGGTAGGCTGGCAGGCGGCTGCTGACCCCGTGCGGGAGAGTCCTCCGGGCAACCGGAGGCGCCGAAGGAGCAAATCCTCCCCGGAATCTCTCAGGCCCACGTACCGCACGGACGAGGTCACTCTGGAAAGCAGGGCGGACGTCGAAGGTGTCCGCCCTCACCGACGGTGAAAGCCGGGAGACCGCAGGGGCGGCACCGGTGAAGCTCTCAGGTTGAGATGACAGAGGGGGAGGCCGTCGGGGTACCCGCGCCGGGGTACCCCTCGAAGGTCGCGTCAGACCAGGAGGCCTCCGCAATGACCGCCCAGCGTATTCCGCTCTCAGAGCTTGAGCAGGGTATCCCCTTCGAGCAGCGCCATATCGGGCCCGATCACGAGGCTCGGGCCAAGATGCTCGCCCAGGTCGGGTACGGCTCGCTCGACGAGCTGACCGCCGCCGCCGTGCCGGACGTGATCAAGAACGCCGACCGCCTGGAGCTGCCGGGCGCCCGGACCGAGGCCGAGGTGCTGGCCGAGCTGCGGTCGCTGGCCGACCGGAACCAGGTGCTCGACTCGATGATCGGGCTGGGGTACTACGGGACCTTCACGCCGCCCGTCATCCTGCGCAACGTGATGGAGAATCCGGCCTGGTACACGGCCTACACGCCCTACCAGCCGGAGATCTCCCAGGGCCGGCTGGAAGCGCTGCTGAACTTCCAGACCGTGGTCGCCGACCTCACCGGGCTGCCCACCTCCGGTGCCTCGCTGCTCGACGAGGGCACGGCCGCCGCCGAGGCCGTGGCCCTGTCGCTGCGCATGGGCAAGAACAAGAAGGGCGTCTTCGTCGTCGACGCGGACGCGCTGCCGCAGACCATCGCCGTGATCCAGACCCGCGCCGAGCCGACGGGCGTGGAGGTCGTGGTCGCCGACCTCGCCGACGGCATTCCGGCGGACCTCGCCGCCCGTGAGATCAACGGCGTGCTCGTCCAGTACCCCGGCGCCTCCGGTGCCGTACGGGACATCAAGGGCGTCATCGAGCAGGCCCACGAAGCCGGCGCGCTCGTCACCGTCGCCGCCGACCTGCTCGCGCTGACCCTGCTGACCTCGCCGGGCGAGCTCGGGGCCGACATCGCCGTCGGCACCACCCAGCGGTTCGGCGTGCCGATGGGCTTCGGCGGGCCGCACGCCGGTTACATGGCGGTCCGCGAGAAGTTCGCGCGCAGCCTGCCCGGCCGGCTCGTGGGCGTCTCCGTGGACGCCGACGGGAACAGGGCGTACCGGCTGGCGCTGCAGACCCGCGAGCAGCACATCCGGCGTGAGAAGGCCACCAGCAACATCTGCACCGCGCAGGTGCTGCTCGCCGTGATGGCCGGCATGTACGCCGTCTACCACGGGCCCGAGGGGCTCAAGGCCATCGCCCAGCGGACGCACCGGTACGCCACGATCCTCGCCGCGGGGCTCAAGGCCGGCGGTGTCGGGATCGTCCACGGCGCCTACTTCGACACCCTGACCGCCCACGTGCCCGGCAAGGCCGCCGAGATCGTCGCCGCCGCCCGCCAGGGCGGCGTCAACCTGCGGCTCGTCGACGCCGACCACGTCTCCATGGCCTGCGACGAGACCACCACCCGCGCCCAGCTGGGCGCCGTCTGGTCGGCCTTCGGCGTCGAGGGCGACGTCGAGGCGCTGGACGCCGTCGCCGAGGACACGCTGCCCGAGGCGCTGCTGCGCGCCGACGGCTACCTGACCCACCCCGTCTTCCAGCAGTACCGCTCCGAGACCGCGATGCTGCGCTATCTGCGCCGGCTCGCGGACCGGGACTACGCGCTGGACCGCGGCATGATCCCGCTGGGCTCCTGCACCATGAAGCTCAACGCGACCACCGAGATGGAACCGGTCACCTGGCCCGAGTTCGGCCAGCTGCACCCGTTCGCGCCCGCCGAGCAGGCACAGGGCTACCTGACCCTCATCCGCGAGCTGGAGGAGCGGCTCGCCGAGGTCACCGGGTACGACAAGGTGTCGCTGCAGCCCAACGCCGGATCGCAGGGCGAGCTGGCCGGGCTGCTCGCCGTTCGCGCGTACCACCGCGCCAACGGTGACGCGCAGCGGACCGTGTGCCTGATTCCGTCGTCGGCCCATGGGACCAATGCCGCGAGTGCCGTGATGGCGGGCATGAAGGTCGTCGTCGTGAAGACCGCCGAGGACGGCGAGATCGACGTCGCGGACCTGCGGGCGAAGATCGAGCAGCACCGCGACGAGCTCGCCGTGCTGATGATCACCTACCCGTCCACGCACGGTGTGTTCGAGGAGCACGTCGCCGACATCTGCGCGCAGGTGCACGAGGCCGGCGGCCAGGTGTACGTCGACGGGGCCAACCTCAACGCCCTGGTCGGGGTCGCCAAGCCGGGTCACTTCGGCGGGGACGTCTCGCACCTCAACCTGCACAAGACCTTCTGCATCCCGCATGGCGGCGGCGGTCCCGGTGTCGGTCCCGTGGCGGTGCGCGCGCACCTCGCGCCGTACCTGCCGAACCACCCGCTGCAGCCCGCCGCCGGGCCGGAGACGGGCGTCGGGCCGATCTCGGCCGCGCCGTGGGGCTCGGCGGGGATCCTGCCGATCTCGTGGGCGTACGTCCGGCTGATGGGCGGCGAGGGACTGAAGCGGGCCACCCAGGTGGCCGTGCTCAGCGCCAACTACGTCGCCAAGCGGCTGGAGCCGCACTTCCCCGTGCTCTACACCGGGCCCGGCGGGCTCGTCGCGCACGAGTGCATCATCGACCTGCGGCCGCTGACCAAGGCGACCGGAGTGAGCGTCGACGACGTCGCCAAGCGGCTCATCGACTACGGCTTCCACGCGCCGACGATGTCCTTCCCGGTGGCCGGCACGCTGATGATCGAGCCGACCGAGTCCGAGGACCTCGGCGAGCTGGACCGGTTCTGCGAGGCGATGATCGCCATCCGTGCGGAGATCGACAAGGTCGGGGCGGGGGAGTGGCCGGCCGACGACAACCCGCTGCGTGGTGCTCCGCACACCGCCGGTGCGCTGGGCGGCGAGTGGAAGCACGCGTACGGGCGGGAGGAGGCCGTCTTCCCCGCCGGGGTGTCCGCCGCCGACAAGTACTGGCCGCCGGTCCGCCGGATCGACCAGGCCTTCGGTGACCGGAACCTGGTGTGCTCGTGCCCGCCGTTGGACGCGTACGAGGACTGACGCACAGGGTTCGGCTTTGTCGGCAGAGGCCCCGCTTCGGCGGGGCCTCTGCCGTGTGGTGCTCGCTACGCCGGGTACGCGTGCGTCTGGGCCGCCTTCACCGTCGCCCAGACCGGGGCGCCCGGGTGCAGGTCCAGCTCGGCGGCGGCGACCGTGGTGAGGTCGGCGGCGAGGGCGAGCTCGCCTGTCAGGTCGGCGCGGATCTGGTCGCCGTGGGTCTCCAGGCCGGCGACCTCGCAGCGCCAGAGGTTACGGGCGCTGGCACCCGTGGGGCGGTCCCGGAAGAGGGTGACGGCGCTCGGCGGGAACGCGACGAAGACGTCACCGGCGAGGTCCTCGGTGGTGGTGATCGCGGGGCCCGCGGCCAGCTCGACCGTGTGGCCCTCGGCCCGGCCCCGGTAGAGGTTGAGGCCGACGAGGTGGGCGATGTAGTCGGTGCGGGGGTGGCGGGCGATGTCGGCGGGGGTGCCCTCCTGGACGACCTTGCCGTCTTCGATGACGATCAGGCGGTCGGCCAGCACCATGGCGTCCAGCGGGTCGTGCGTGACCAGGACCGCGACCGCCTCGAACTCGGCCAGGTGGCGGCGGAGTTGGGAACGTACGTCCAGGCGGGTGCGGGCGTCGAGGGCGGCGAGCGGTTCGTCCAGGAGCAGCAGCCGGGGGCTGGTGGCCAGGGCGCGGGCCAGGGCGACGCGCTGGGCCTGGCCGCCGGAGAGACGGCGGGGTTTGACGCCGGCGTGTTCGGTGAGGCCCATGCGGTCGAGCCAGGCGGCCGCCTGGGTGCGGGCCTCGGCCTTCGTCGCGCCGTGGCAGCGGGGGCCGAAGGCGACGTTGTCGAGGGCCGTGAGGTGGGGGAAGAGGAGGTAGTCCTGGAAGACGACGCCCACGGGGCGGGATTCGGGGGGTGTGCGGTCCAACTCCGTGCCGTCGAGGCGGAGGTGGCCGGTGGTGAGGGGGGTGAGGCCGGCGAGGGCGCGGAGGGCGGTGGTCTTTCCGGCGCCGTTGGGGCCGAGGAGGGCGACGACCTCGCCGGGGGCGGCGGTGAGGGTGATGTCCAGGTGGAAGGTGGGGCGGGTGACGACGAGGTGGGCGTGGAGGCCGTGGGTGGTCGGGTGCGTGGTCGGGTGCGGGTGCGTGGTGGGTACCCGGCCTCCGGCCGGGTTGGGGTTCCCACCCGCACCACCCGTGCGGCTATCAGTGTCGGGTGCGGGTGGCCCCTGTGGGGGCTGCACACCGTCGGCGGCCGCGGGCAGTCCGTGGGGTGGTAGTGCGTCGTCTGCTGCTGTGGGGTGTGGGTTTGTCATCGGGGCGTCGTCCAGCGGGTCGTCCTCATGATGCCGTCATCCAACGATCCCGCAATGCCGCCAGCACCGCGATCGACACCGTCAGCAGCACCAGGCTGAGCGCGATCGCCGCGTCGGGGTCGTTCTGCAGGGCGAGGTAGACGGCGAGCGGCATGGTCTGGGTGCGGCCGGGGAAGTTGCCGGCGAACGTGATCGTCGCTCCGAACTCGCCGAGCGCGCGCGCCCAGGCCAGCACCGCGCCGGCCGCGATGCCCGGGGCGATGAGCGGGAGCGTGACCCGGCGGAACGCCGTGAAGCGGGAGGCGCCCAGGGTGGTGGCCGCCTCCTCGTAGCGGGGGTCGGCGGCGCGGAGCGTGCCCTCGACGCTGATCACCAGGAACGGCATGGCCACGAAGGACTCGGCGACGACGACCCCGGCGGTGGTGAACGGGAGGGTGATGCCGAACCAGGCGTCCAGCCACTGGCCGACCACCCCGTTGCGGCCGAGGGCGAGCAGCAGGGCCACACCGCCGACCACCGGGGGGAGGACGAGGGGGAGGGTGACCAGTGCTCGCACGAAGCCCCGGCCGGGGAACTCCGTGCGGGCCAGCAGCCAGGCCAGGGGGACGCCGAGGACGAGGCTGACGGCCGTCGCCGCCGTGGCGCAGACCAGGGAGAGCTGAAGGGCCTGCCAGACCTCCGTGCTGGTCAGCAGGGACGGGAGGCTGCTCCAGGGGGCCCGCAGCAGCAGGGCGACCAGCGGCAGGAGCAGGAAGACCAGAGCTACCGCTCCGGGGAGGAGGAGCGGTAGCGGTACGGCTGCCCGAACGCGCCGGCGCCGCGGGCCGCCCGTGAGGGTGCCGGCCCCGGCGCCGGACGCGTCGGCTTTCGTCACGGCTTGAGGAACCCGGCGTCGTTCAGCACCTGCTGGCCCTCGGCGGACTGCACCAGGGCGATGAACGCCTTGGCCACCGTGGGGTTCGGGGCGTTCTTGAGGAGGGCGATCGGGTAGTCGTTGATCGCGTTGGCGGACTCGGGGAACTCGACGCCCTCGACCTTGCTGCCGGCGGCCTTCACGTCGGTCTTGTAGACGACCGCCGCGTCGGCCTCCTTCAGCACCACCTTGTTGAGGGCGGACTTCACGTCCTCCTCGTAGGAGACCGGGGTGAGCTTGAGCTTGCTGGCGTCCAGGGCCTTCTGCGCGGCGGCGCCGCACGGCACCGTCTTGTCACAGAGGACGACCTTGAGCGAGGACTTGGTGAGGTCCTTCAGGGAGGAGATCTTGTCGGGGTTGCCCGGCAGGGTGGCGATCTCCAGCTGGTTGCGGACGAAGGTCGCCGGCGTGGTGGCGGTGTCCTTCTTGTCCGTCACGATCGCCATGGTCTTGGGGCTCGCGGCGGCGAAGACGTCGGCCGGCGCACCGCTGGTGATCTGCGCGGCCAGGGTGTCACTGCCGCCGAAGCTGAAGTTGACCTTGGTGCCCGGGTGGGCCTTCTCGAAGTCGGCCTTCAGGGTGGTGAAGCTCTCCTGCAGCGAGGCCGCCGCGAACACGGTGATCGAGCCCGACAGTTTGGGCGTCGCCGCCGCGGACGTGTCCGACTTCGTCGTCGCGGACGAGTCGTCGGACGAGGAACAGGCGCTCAGGGCCAGCAGGGCCGCGACCGAGGCACCGGCCACCTGGAGTGTTTGCCGGGTCCGGCGCACGGAACGGGTCATCACGAGTGAACTCCTCTGATTTCTACGAGAAAACTGTCGCGCCCTGCTGCGACCTGTGTATCAGCCGCCTGGCGATGATACTGCCGCATTTGCCAGGCGTAAGTCTTCTGTCACATCGCATGAGCTGCATACTTACGACTTGTATCTGGCATGTGCGTTTGTACGGTGAGGCGCTGCGGGTACCGTCATCCGGGAGGTGGCCGCACATGACGCTCGCCGAACTCGTCCTCACCGGAGACCTGGCACACCCGACCCGGCTGACCGTGCCCGACCTCCAGCGTTGGCCCCAGCACCGGGTGCGGGTCAGCTTCGAGTGCGCCACCAGCGGCATCCAGCACCACCGCTTCACCGGCCCACGGCTGTACGACGTCCTCACCGCCGACGAACCCGGCTTCGATCCCGGCCGGCGCAAGGACCGGCTGCGCTTCCTCATCGCCGTCTCCGGCGCCGACGGGCACCACGCGCTGCTCTCCTGGGCCGAGATCGACCCCGATTTCGCCCACGCCCCTGTTCTGCTCGGTGTCACCATCGACGACACCCCGCTGGACCGGGCGGGTCCGCAACTGGTGCTTCCACAGGACCGTTGCGGGGCCCGGCACATCAGCGGCATCAGGGAGCTACGGGTGGACGGGGCGTACGGCGGCTGGCATCCAGTGCGCGCCACACCCGGTCGCGCGTCAGCGGCAACTCCGTGAACCGCACGCCCGTCGCGTCCCGCAGCGCGTTGGCCAGCGCCGGGGCGACCGGGTTGAACGGGCTCTCGCTCATCGACTTGGCGCCCAGCGGCCCGATGGCGTCGGTGGTCTCCATGAAGTGCACCTCGGTGCGCGGGATGTCGGCGTACTGCGGCAGCCGGTAGCGTCGGAAGGCGGCCGTCTCGACCTCGCCGCGCGCGTCCACCCGTACGTTCTCGAAGAGGGTCGCGCCGAGTGCCTGTGCCACCCCGCCCTCCACCTGGCCGCGGCACTGCATCGGGTTCATCACCCTGCCCGCGTCGGCGGCGTGCACGCTGCGCAGGATGCGGATCTCCCCGGTGCCCGGGTCCACTGCCACCCTGAACCACTGCGCGTTGAAGGCGACCGAGCGCGGGGTGCCCCCGAAGTGGCCGTCGGCCGCGCACTCGATGCCGACCGAACGGGCGGCCGCGTACAGCTCCTTGAGCGGCAGCCGGCCGCCGGGGTGCAGGACGGCCTCCTCCGCCAGCCGGCAGTCGGCGCGCGCCATGCGCAGGTGGGCCGCGGCGAAGTCCAGGAGCAGGTCGGCGAGGGCGCGGGCGGCGCGCAGGGTGGCCTTGCCCGCGACCACGGTGCCGGTGGAGGCGAAGGCGCCGGTGTCGTGCCGTACCACGTCCGTGTCGGACTGGCGGGGGTGAGCATCGAATCGCCGGGGCCGATGATGTTGCGGGCCTTGAGGTCGACGGGGTCCAGGCCCAGCCGGCGGGCCAGTTCGTCCAGGGCGGACTCGACCGCGAACAGCACCTGGCCCAGGCCGTAGCCGCGGAAGGCGCCCGCCGGGACGGTGTGGGTGTAGACGGAGTAGGCGTCGACCTTCTTGTGCGGGGCCCGGTACATCGCCGTCGACTCGCCCACGCTGTGGAACATCACGGCGGGGCCGTGGTTGCCGTACGCCCCGGTGTTCGAGACCACGCGGAGTTGGAGCGCGGTCAGGGTGCCGTCCCGGCGGGCGCCCGCCTTCACACGGACGGTGAAGGGGTGCCGGGTGGTGGCGCCGTAGAACTGCTCGGCTCGGGTGTACTCCAGCTTCACCGGTCGGCGCAGCCGCAGCACGGCAAGGGCCACGATGTCCTCGACGAGCATCTCCTGCTTGCCGCCGAAACCGCCGCCGACCCGGCCCGCGACCACCCGGACCTGCTCCGGCGGCAGGTCGTAGAGCGTGCACAGGGCGCGGCGGGTGAGGAACGGGGTCTGGGAGCTGGTGCGGACGGTGAGGCGGCCGTCCTCGTCGAGCCAGGCGACCGCGCCGTGCGTCTCCAGGCTGGCGTGCTGGACCCGTTGGGTGCGGAACGTCTCCTCGTGGACGGCGTCGGCCTCGGCGAAACCGGCCTCGACGTCACCGATCTCGCCGTGCGCCTCGCCGACGACGTTGGCGTGCGGACGGGAGATGCGGGCGGCCGAGGGGTCCTTGTCGTGGACGACGGGGGCGCCGGGGCGCATCGCCTCCTCCGGGTCCAGGACCGCGGGCGCTATGTCATATACCACCGCGACCCGCCGGCAGCCCTCCTCCTCCGCCGCCTCGCTGTCCGCGACCACCGCCGCGACCCGCTGGCCGATGTAGCGGACCGTGTCGTCGAGTAGGCGGGTGTCGGCGGGGTCCTCCTCGGGGTGCTCGTGGCGGGCGGTGGAGTAGTGGCGTTCGGGGGCGTCGTGGTGGGTGAACACCGCGTGGACGCCGGGGACGCGCAGGGCGGCCGAGGTGTCTGTCGAGATGATGCGGGCGTGGGCGTGCGGGGAGCGCAGCAGCTTCATGTGGAGCAGGCCGGGCACGTCCACGTCGAAGGTGTAGCGGGCGGTGCCGGTGACTACCTGGGGTCCGGCGGGCGCGGGCAGGTTGCGGCCGACGGACTCGCCGGCGGACGGCTCCTCGACGTGCCTGATGCCGCGTACGGCGTCCTCGATGGCCCGGTAGCCGGTGCAGCGGCACAGGTTGCCCTTGAACGTCCGGGGGAGGTCGGTGAGTTGGTCGTCGGTCAGGGCCGCCGTGGTCATCAGGAAGCCCGCCGTGCAGAACCCGCACTGGAAGCCCTGGGCGGCCAGGAACTTCCGCTGTACGGGGTGGAGTTCGCCGTCGGGGTCGGCCAGGCCCTCGACGGTGGTGACCGTGCGGCCGTCGGCGCGGAAGGCCGGGTAGAGGCAGCTGTGCACCGGTTCGCCGTCGACGTGGACCGTGCAGGCTCCGCAGTCGCCCGCGTCGCAGCCCTTCTTCACCCCGAACCAGCCGTGCTCGCGCAGATTGGTGCGCAGACACTGGCCGGGGCGCGGCTCCTCCTCGTGGCACCGCCCGTTGACCTCGATCCTCATCGCTCCCCCAGTTCCGGAAGTTCCCGCAGTTCCCGGCGGATCTCCTCCGCGTACCGGAACGTCATGTGCCGGCGCCACTCGGGCAGGCCGTGGATGTCGTCGAACCACTCGTCGTCGGCGACGGCCCCGCCGATCGCCGTCCGCAGCGCCTCGGCCGTCGGCAGCAGCGGGAACCACAGCCGCACCGGGCGCACGGTCGACGCGGTGACCGTGAGGGCGAAGGAATGGTCGACGGGATCCAGGGCGCCGATCACCAGGACGCCGGAGCGGCCCAGCCCGTAGAGGGAGGCCTGGCGGAAGGCGGTACGGGAGGCGAGTGCGCGGGCCGGGAGGGTGACCGAGCGCAGCAGCTCGCCCTCGGCCAGGTCCTTGCGGCCCGCGCCGGTCACGAAGCCGGCGACCGGGACCCGTCGTCGTACGCCGTCCTGGGCGATCAGCAGGCACTCCCCGTCGAGAGCGGCCGTGAGGGAGGTCATCGGGCCGGCCGGGAGGGCGTTGCAGAGGTTGCCGCCGACCGTGGCCGTGTTCCAGATCTTGAAGGAGGGGAGGAAGGCCCGGCAGCACTGCTCGAAGAGCGGGGCGGCTGGCGTCGTCAGGGTCCGGGCGTACCGGGAGAGTTGGGCGACGGTGCAGGTGGCGGCGATCTCCAGGGCGCGGTCGGGGGTGTGGTGCAGGGGTGTCCAGCCGGTGCGGCTCAGGTCGACCAGACGGCGCAGGTGCGGCTGGGGCTCGGAGAAGAGGTACGTCCCGCCGCCGAGCCAGGCGTCGCCGGGCCGCCAGGGGGCCGGGTCCCGGGCGTCGCGGATCTCCGCCACCGTGTTCAGGTCCATGCCGGTCAGTGAAGCAACGCGCGAGGGGCCCGCACGACTGGTGCGGGGCACGGAAAAAACGAGCCGGGCGGGGCCGGTCCTGGATGATTCACCAAGAGACGTTCCGTGCGGAAAGACTTGCATTTACGATGCTGTAACTCGCACTCACCTGGTGGATGCGAGGCTGGCGCAAGGAGTCTGAGTACATGCACGTCGAGCACCTCCTGACAGACCACTCCCTCGGGCTGCGTCCCCTGTGGGCGCAGGACGCCGCCCTGCTGGCCCGGGAGATCAGCGGGGTGACGGTCACCGACCTGGAGGACCCGGCCCGCTTCGTGCGGCCGGGGGAGGTGGTGCTCAGTGGGCTGGTGTGGTGGGCGCCGGGCAAGGCGGACCGGTTCGTGTCGGCCCTCAAGGAGGCCGGGGCCGCGGCGCTGTTCGCGGGGGAGGAGACCCACGGGGGCGTGCCCGAGGAACTGGTGGAGGCCTGTGTACGGCATGGCGTCCCGGTCGCCGGGGTGCCGGCGCACATCATGTTCCGGGCGATCACGGACACCGTGTACCTCCGGCAGTGGGGCGAGCTGAGCCGCAGGCAGGCGCTGCCGGAGGCCGCCCGGGTCCGGCTGAGCAGACTGCTCGGGCAGGAGGCCGGGCCCGTGGAGATCCTCGTGGCGGCCTTCGCGCATCTGGACCGGACCGCCGCGTATGTCTTCACGCCGTCGGGGCGGACCGTCGCGGCCACGGCCGCCGCACCGGGCGTGCCGGCGCGGGAGGCCGCGGCGCTGGTCGCGGACGGGCGCGGGATGACGGCCACGCTCACCAGCCTCGAAGCGCTCCTCACCGGGGTGCCGGCCGAGGTCCGTGCGGCCTACCGCCGTACCGTCCTCGGCTCGCTCCTCACCGGCGAACGGGCCGCCTCCGCCGTGCTGTTGGGCACCCTGGAGACCTTCCTGGCCTGCGACGGCTCCTGGGCGCGCACGGCGGAGGCGCTGCATCTGCACGTCAACACCGTGCACTACCGGATGCAGCGGGTGGAGCACTTCACGGGCCGGGATCTGTCCCGGTTGAGCGACCGGCTGGACCTGTGGGCCGCGCTGCTGTGCAGGTGAGCGGTCGACCGGATGAACGGTTTGCCCGACCAGCGGTTGAGTTGACCGGCTGACCGGCTGACCGGCTGAGCGGTCAGACGCGGTCGATGTGGACGTTCGTGGACTTCACCCGGGCGGTGGCCTCCATGCCGACCTCGAGGCCGAGCTCCTCGACCGCCTCCCGGGTCAGGAGGGAGACCAGCCGGTGCGGGCCGGCCTGGATCTCGACCTGGGCGGCGACGTCGCCGAGCTTGATCGCGGTGACGATGCCGGGGAAGGCGTTGCGGACCGAGGTGTAGGAGGCGTCCTCCTCGCCGGTGCCGGCCCTGGCCAGCTCGACGGAGAACGCGGCGAGGTCGGCGCCGTCGATGAGCCGCCGGCCGCCCTCGTCACGATGGGTGGCCATCCGGCCCGCGTCGGCCCAGCGGCGGGCGGTGTCCGGGCTGACGCCGAGCAGCCGTGCCGCCTGGCCGATCGTGTAGGAAGGCATGCGCTCACGATAGGGCCAGGTGGCGGGGGAGCAGGACGTGGGGCGGCGGTCAGGTGAGGCCGGACGCGTCGAGGACCGCGCGCGCGTTCGTGTCGTCGATCTCGTGGCCGAGCCGCGCCAGCACATCGGTGCCCCGGCGCAGGGTGCCGCGCTCCACGGAGCGGCGGACGCCGGTGTCCAGCTCGTGCCAGAGCAGGGGATTGGCGTGCAGGACGCCCGGGTCGAGTTCCAGGCGGTTGCCGTGGGTGTCGCGCAGGACCAGATGCGCCGCGACGTCCCCGTACCGGCCGACGTAGACGAGCGAGTCGGTGCGGACGGTACGGCGGCGCAGCGGGCTGCGGACGGCCAGCCAGCCAGGTCCCGCCGTGACGCGGGCCGGCAGCAGCATGGTGAGAATCGTGGCCGACAGGGCGACCCAGAGCAGGGCGCGGGCCGGGGTGAGGGTGCCGGCGTCCCAGTCCACCAGGAGCGTCAGCCCGCCGAAGCCGAGGGCACAGCCGACGGCCAGGCGTGCGCTGCCGCGCCAGGTGCGGTCGCCCGCCGCCCGGCCCCCATGTCTTCTGTCCTCCATGAGGCCGACGGTAGGGGCCGGTGGGCGCGTGGAACCGGCCGCTGACAGGGTTCTTATGCGGACCGACCGGTTCTTGACGGGATTCTTACGACGTGGGCGTGTCCGGGGCGAGTGCTCAGCCGGTGTGGACGCGCGGCCGCCGGGCGCGGTCCGGGTCCGCCTCGCGCAGCACCTCGCGGGTGACCGGGGCGACCTCGCCCTGGCCGAAGAGGAAGAAGCGCAGGAAGTTGGCGAACGGGTTGCCTTCGGTCCACTCGAAGTAGATGTGCGGGATGGAGCCGGTCTCGTCCCGGATGTGCAGCAGCAGTGCGGCCAGGGCGTTGGGGATGGAGGCCGACTCCAGGGTCAGCACGCGGTAGCGGTTGTGCAGGACCTCGCCGCGGACGGTCAGGCCCGCCTCGAACTCGGACGGGTCGGTGACCGTGACCTCGACGAAGACGAAGTCCTCCTGCTCGGGCATGTCGTTGTCGGCCCGGATCTGCTCGATCTTGTCGCGGTACTCGGCCTTGTCGCGACGGTCCGGCTCGTTGGCGATGAACCGCATCTTGCGGCTGGCCATATCGCGGATGAATCGTTCCGCCATGTCGTCGAGGGTCACGCTGGTCACGCGCAGCTCGAAGGCGCGGGCGAGACGGGAGAGCAGCGAGACGAGGATGATGCCGACGATGAAGCAGGCACCGATCTTCACACCGTCGGGGCGCTCGATGACGTTGACGACGGTCGTGTAGAGGAACACCGCCGAGATGACCCCGAACCCGATCGTCCACTTGCGCTGTCCGGCCTTGCGGGCGGCGATGGTCACCGCGATCGCCGCGGAGCTGATCAGGACCAGTACACCGGTGGCGTAGGCGCCGCCCTGCGCGTCGACGTCGGCGTCGAAGATCCAGGTCACCAGGAAGGCGATCAGGGTGAAGACGATGACCATCGGGCGCACGGCACGGGCCCAGTGCGGGGCCATGCCGTAGCGGGGCAGGTAGCGGGGCATCAGGTTGAGCAGGCCGGCCATCGCGGAGGCGCCGGCGAACCACAGGATGGCGATGGTCGAGACGTCGTAGACGGTGCCGAAGGCGTTGCCGAGGTACTCGTGCGCCAGGTAGGCGAGTGCGCGGCCGTTGGCGCTGCCGCCCGACTTGAACTCGTTCTCCGGGATCAGCAGTGTGGTGATGAAGCTGGTGGCGATCAGGAAGACGCTCATGATGACCGCAGCGGTGGTCAGCAGCTTCTTGGTGTCCCGGATCCGGCCGGCGGGCCGCTCCTCGGTGTCGCCCGGATCGCCCTCGACGTGCGGCATGACCGCGACGCCGGTCTCGAAGCCGGACAGGCCCAGGGCGAGTTTCGGGAAGACGATCAGGGCGACGCCGATCATGACGAAGACGTTGCCGTGTTCCGTGGTGAGGGCGCTGGTCCAGTCGGTGACGACGTGCTCGGCGGTGAGGACGTGGTAGAAGCCGACGATCACTACCACGACGTTGAGCGCGAGGTAGATACCGACCAGGACGACCGCGACACCGATCGCCTCCAGGAAGCCCTTGAGGAAGACCGCCCCGAGCAGCGCCACCAGGAACAGCGTGATCACCATCTGCTTGCCGTGCAGGGCATCGGTCAGGTGCGGGTTCTCCACCAGGTGGGTGGAGGCGTCTGCGGCCGACAGGGTGATGGTGATGAGGAAGTCGGTGGCGGCGAAGCCGAGCAGGGTCAGCACGAACAGCTTGCCCTGCCAGAAGGAGAGGAGCCGCTCCAGCATGGCGATGGAGCCCTCGCCGTGCGGGCTCTCCTCGGCGACGCGCCGGTAGACCGGCAGGGCGCCGGCCAGGGTGACTATGACGAGGACGATGGTCGCGATCGGCGACAGCAGGCCGGCCGCCAGGGCGGCGATGCCGGGCTGGTAGCCGAGGGTGGAGAAGTAGTCGACACCGGTCAGGCACATCACTCGCCACCAGCGCTGGCCCTTGTGCGCGGCCTCGGGCTGTGCCTGCGGGCCGCTGTGGGCGGCGCCCTTGCCCATGTCGGACAGCCCCTCCAGCATCCAGGCGCGCAGGCGACTGGGAGGGGGATGTTCGGTCGTGGCCATGGGGTGGGCTCCTGGTGTCCGGCGCGGGGTGTGCGGCGTAGTTCGATTCCGGCCATCACGCGGACGGCGGCACCAGCGTAAGCAGAGAGTGACGCGTGGGCCCACGGATCAGTGGAGCCTGGGCGTCAAGCTTGCGTTAAGAATGCCCTGACAGGCGGGGGTCGGCCATCAGGAAAGGGCGCTTTGGAGGCCGCGGACGGGCGTTGGGCTGTACGGGGGACGGCGGGCGGGTGCCGCGGACCGGACACCGAGCGTTATCCCGTACGACGCGTCGCGGGCGGGCCGGGCGGGCGGGTGCCGTCGTCCGGGGCGGCGGGACGTGTCGAGCCGGCCGGCCGACTGCCGTGGGTTCTGCGGGCTGTTGCCGCCGGCCGTGGGATCGAGCGGGCGGCGGCCCGGGCCGGCCGAGTTCCGGTGAACGCCGTCAGGCGTCCGTCAGCCTTGCCTCCTCCAGGTCCAGGGACCGCTGGAGCCGTCGTCGGGTCGTGTCGCTGATGGTGTGCTCGTCGTACAGCCGTCGCAGCTCCGCCGCCTCCACCGCTATCAGGTCGCGGCGCAGCTGCCGGTAGACCAGGTCGGCCGATTCGGCGGTGCTGTCGGTCAGGCGGTCACGGGCGTCGTCGAGGCGGGCGTTGAGGCCGCGCCGGAGGCGGTCGAGGACCACGTCCGGTACGGCCTCCAGCTCGGAGAGCTCCTCCAGGCGCCGGATGCCCGCGTCGGCCAGCCGGCAGCGGGCGGCGGCCTCCTCGCGCTCGGTGTGGTCGGGCTCCAGGGCGATTCCGGAGCGCCGCACCACCGAGGCCAGTGAGAAGCCCTGTACGACCAGGGTGACCACGACCACCGAGGTGGTCAGGACCAGGACCAGCGGGCGCTCGGTCAGCGCCGAGCCGTCCTTCGCCGTCACCGGGATCGACAGCGCGGCCGCCAGCGGCACCACGCCCCGGGTGCCGGCCCAGGTCAGCACCACCGGCACCCGCCAGTTCGGCCGCTGTATGCCGCCCTTGCGCTGCACCACCGCCGACAGCGGAGCCAGCCACAGCAGCCGCACCGCGATCAACGTGCCGGCCACCGCCAGCGCGTACAGCGGCCACGCCCTGTCGCCGTCGGACAGCGCCCGCACCTGGGCGGGCAGCGCGAGCCCTATCAGGCTGAAGACCACGCTCTCCAGCAGGAAGACCACCGTGCCGTAGACGGCGTGCAGCTGGAGCCTGATGCGGGCGTTGGTGAGCCGGTCGCCGCGACCGCCCAGGACCACGCCCGCCACGACCACCGACGTGACCCCGGAGGTGTGGGCCGCCTCCGCGAGGACGTACGCCGCGTACGGCGTGACCAGGGAGATCACCGTCTCCAGGACCGGGTCCTCGGTGCGCCGCCTGATCACCGTGACGACGGCGGCGACGACCGCGCCGATCAGCGTGCCGCCGCCCGCCAGCAGCAGGAACTCGCCGCCCGCCGCCCCCCAGTTCGCCGCCGCCGAGGCCACCGCGACGCTCACCGCGACCCGGTAGAGGACCAGCGAGGTCGCGTCGTTGAAGAGGCTCTCCGCCTGGACCAGCATCTGCACCTTCGGCGGCAGGGCGAGCCGGCGGCCGAGCGCGGTCACCGCGACCGGGTCGGTGCTGGCCAGGATCGCGCCGAGGACCAGCGCCATCCGCCAGGACAGCGGGGTCACCAGGGAAGCCACCGCGCCGACGGCCGCCGCCGAGGCCAGCACCAGACCGACCGCGAGCACACCGACCGGCTTCCACACCGCGCGCAGCTCGCGCCAGGAGAGTTCCTCGGCACTGGCGTAGAGCAGCGGCGGCAGGACGACGAGACCGATGACGTCCGGGCTGACCCGGATCGTCGGAGTGCCCGGCAGCAGGGCCACGGCGAGGCCCGCGACCACGAGGAGGGAGGGGGCGGGAATCCGCCATCGGCGGGCGAAGGTCGCCACCACCGTGGCCAGTACCACGAGTGCGAGAACCGTACCCACGCCGCGCATGCCGTCCCCCTGGGGCCTGAACGGAGCCACCACGACTCCCCGCCGACCAGACTTCCCGGCACACCGCCTTCACCCTATCCGGCCAAGGGCCGTCAAGACAGTGTCAACGTCCTCGTCAGCGCCGCCAGAGACGCGTCAAGAGGCCGGGCCCGGGGCCTTGCGGCGCGCTTCTCTTCGAGGTGATGAACGACGTACCGCGCGGACGACTGAAGGTCTGCCTCGGGGCCGCCCCAGGGGTCGGCAAGACCTACCGCATGCTCGACGAGGCACGGCGCCGCGCGTCCCGGGGCGCGGACGTGGTGGTGGGGTTCGCGGAGTGCCACGGACGCCCCCTGACCGAGGCCATGACCGACGGCCTGGAGGTCGTGGAGCGGCTGCGCTGCGGGTACCGGGGCGGCGAGTTCGAGGAGATGGACGTCGCCGGCGTGCTGGCGCGCCGCCCGGAGGTGGCGATCGTCGACGAGTTCGCGCACACCAACATCCCCGGTGACGGCCGGCACCCCAAGCGCTGGCAGGACGTCGAGGACCTGCTGGCGGCCGGCACAGACGTGATCACCGCCGTCAACATCCAGCACCTCGAATCACTCAAGGACGTCGTCGAGAAGATCACCGGGGTGCCGCAGCACGAGACGGTGCCCGACGAGGGGGGACCCGGACTGCCGGCGAACGGCCGCGACCGCCTCTTCGAGCCCTTCCAGCGGCTCGGCGACACCGACAACACCACCGGCCTGGGCCTCGGTCTCGCCCTCGCCCGCGGGCTCACCGAGGCGATGGACGGCACCCTGACCCCCGAGGACACCCCGGGCGGCGGACTGACCATGGTCGTCTCGCTGCCCCTGGCCGACCGGGACCGGCCTCTCCGGACACCGCAGCGCGCAGGAGGTGCCACATGAGCAGCACACACACCGGCCTGGGACACACGACCACCGGGCCCCTGCCCGCCAGGGACCGGGCCGCCCTCGCCGCCCCCTTCCTGTTCGCCCTGGCCCTGGTCCCCTTCCGCACCGGCCTGTCCCACACCAACGCGGCGCCGGGGCCGCGCTGGACACGGCGGGACCGGCGGGCGCGGGCTGACCCTCGGGCGCGAGCCGAGGCGGACCGCTGTTGACATGTTCTTGACGGACATTTGAACGGAGCCCGGGGCCCGGCCGGAACCGCAGCCGCGGCTGGTTCCGTTCTGGCTGATGTGACGTCAACCCTCCCCGTACCAGCGGCATCCGGAGAGAGAACCGGGCACATGGTGATCTGCGGCGACGACGGCCTCGCGCACCGGCTCGCCGTCGAACTGGACGCAGTGTGCGGCGAGGTCGTCACCGTGGTCCTGCCGTCCGCCGACGACGAGCACGGCGCCCGGGTCGCCGCCCTGCACCGCGACCCGGGGTCCGCCGTCCATCTGCACATCTCGGCCCGCCCGGACGAGGCCACCCTGCGTGCGGTCGGCGTGGCACGGGCCGCCGCGCTCGCCCTGACGTACCGCGACGACCAGGCCAACGTCACCGCGGCCCTGCTCGCCCGCGCGGTCAACCCCTCCGTGCGGCTGGTCGTGCGGATGTTCAACCGGGAGCGCGGCAGCCATCTGGAACGGCTCCTCGACCGGGCGGCGGGCCTGTGCGACGCCCCCGCACCGGACACCTCCACCACCGTGCTCTCCGACGCCGACACCGCCGTACCGGAGCTGGTCGCGGCGGCCGCCGTGGGCCACGGCCACACCCTGGAGGTCGAGGGCAAGGTCTTCCGCGGTGTCGTACGGCCCGCGGGCACCCCGACGCACGCCGGCGACCTCGCCACCCTGGCCGTGCTCTCCGGCGCCCACGAGGACGACCCGGCCAGTCAGGACAGCCCCGAGACGGCAGGCGAGGACGGCACCCTGCTGCTGCCGGACGACCGGACGGCGTACCACCGGCAGTTCACACACGGACGGCTGGTGCTGGAGGAGGTCATCCACCTCGACACGGCCGAACCGGCCCGCCGCGCCCGGCGGTTCCGGCCGGTGCGCTGGGCCCGGGCCCGGTTCGCCCATCTGCCGTGGCGGGTCCTCCTCTCCCGGCAACTGGCCGCCGTCTACGGCTCGCTGGCCGCCGTGGTGGTCGCCCTGGCCACCGCCACCGCGCTCTTCGCGGACGAGCACCCCTGGTGGAAGAACGTCTATCTGCCCCTCCTCGACATCTTCACGATGGGGGATCCGGCGACCGAGGAGTCGCCCGCCCGCCGCATACTCCAGCTCCTCGCCGGCTTCGTCGGGCTCGCCGTGCTGCCGCTCGTGGTCGCCGCGACCATGAACGCCACCGAGGCGTTCCGCACCGCCTCCGTGAACCATCCGCCCGACGACGACGTCAGCGGCCACATCGTGCTGGTCGGCCTCGGGATGGTCGGCACCCGGGTGCTGGACCGGCTGCGCAGCACCGGCCACCAGGTCGTGGCCATCGAGCGGGACCCGCGGGCCAGGGGCGTCGCGCTCGCCCGGGAACTCGGCGTCCCGCTGGTCCTGGAGGACGCGACCGTCCCCGGCGTCCTCGAACTCGCGCGGATCCGGCAGTGCGGCTCCCTGCTCGTCCTCACCCGCGACGACGGTCAGAACCTCGACATCGTCATGGCCGTCCGGGAGGTCAACCCCGCGGTGCGGGTGGTCACCCGGCTGTACGACGACGACTTCGCCGCGACCGTCCAGCGCACGCTGCGCGCGTCCTACCCGGACGCGCTCACCCGGAGCAGAAGCGTTTCGGCGCTGGCCGCGCCGTCGTTCGCGGCGGCCATGATGGGGCGCCATGTGCTGGGGGTGATGCCGGTGGAGCGGGGGTCGCTGCTGTTCACCTGCGTGGACGTGGCCGGGCATCCGGAGCTGGAGGGGCACTCGGTGCACCAGGCGTTCCGGCGGCGGGAGTGGCGGGTGCTGGCGGTGGGGCCGGTCGGCGGGGCCACTCCGGGACAGGCGGCCTTCGACTGGCGGCCGGCGCAGGGGCGGGTGCTGGCGGCGGGGGACCGGGTGGTGATGGCCACCACCCGGCGGGGTCTCGATGTGCTGATGACGGGGGTGCGGAGAGGGTGACACGGGTGCGAAGAGGGGGACACGGGTGCGAAGAGGGGGACACGGGTGCGGAGAGGGGGACACGGGGGTGGCGGGGGAGGGGGCTACTCCAGGCCCGACGCCTTGAAGACGGCCAACGCGCTCTCGCGCTCGACCTGTTCACTGAGGCGGCCGAGCGCCGTCGAGCCGCACGTGAGGGTGCCGGCCGCGGCGGCCTTGCGCGCGCCCTCGTCCACCCGCAGCCAGAGGTCGGGGTTGGCGACGAAGACCTGAGGGTCGATCTCCAGCCGGTCGCCGAACGCGTCGCGGAGCAGCAGCCGCGGGGAGATGCCGTCGAGGCGGCGGACGGAGACCAGGAGGTCGGTGCGGACCCTGCGGGTGCGCAGCAGCCGACGGGAGGTGAGCCAGCCGTCGCCGGCGCGGACCCTGGCGGGGTAGAGGGCGCCGAAGAGGAGCAGGGCGAGGGTGGTCCAGAGGGTGCCGCGCCACCAGGTGAGCGTGCCCGATCCGCAGTCGATCAGGAGGAGCAGGGCGAGGAGGGCGCCTGCGCAACGGGCGGATGCGTAGACGTCTTTGGACCAGCGGTGGTCCTCGGAGTGCTGCATGGGGTGACGGTAGGGAGTTGTGGGCGACGGCGTCAGGAGGAGCTGCGGGTCTTTGACGGGACTCTGACGGTTGTGGGTCCGTGCGGGCCGGTGGGGGTTGAGCGCGCAGTTCCCCGCGCCCCTTACGGGGCGCCGTAGTCACCCACGTCAAGAGGTCATCAAAGTCGCTGCCTCCCGCGCGAAGAACGCGCAAGGGATTGTCGGGCCTGGTCGGGACGGGACAGAACCTGATCGCATCGCGCGCGGTGGTTCCGTGCGCGAGACGTACGTCCCGTTCGTTAAGGAGCACCCGCCCATGTCCGTACTGACCGTCGAACCGGGCGCAGTGCCCGCCGGCGAGGAGCCGCCCGATACCGGGGAACGTCATCGCCTCACCGCCGTCACCGGCCTCGCCGCGCTGTCGCTGGACGCGATGGCGTCGGTGGCGTACGGACCGGAGGCCATCGTGCTCGTGCTGGCCGCCGCCGGTGCGCACGGGCTCGGCTACACGCTGCCCGTCACGCTCGCCATCGCGGCCCTGCTTGCGGTGCTCGTCGCGTCGTATCGGCAGGTCATTGCGGCCTTCCCGGACGGGGGCGGGTCCTATGCCGTGGCCCGGACGCATCTCGGGGCGCGGACCGGTCTCGTCGCCGCCGCCTCCCTGGTGCTCGACTACGTGCTGAACGTCGCCGTCGCCGTCACCGCCGGGGTCGCCGCCCTCACCTCCGCCTTCCCGGCGCTGTACCCGCACCGGCTGTGGCTGTGCCTGGCCGTGCTGGTGCTGGTCACCGGGGTGAACCTGCGGGGCATCGTGGAGTCGGCGAAGGCGTTCATCGTGCCGACGGTCGTGTTCGTCGGGTCGATCTTCGTGCTGATCGTCGTGGGGCTCTTCCGGTCCTCGCCGGCCAGCACGGCCACCGCCGCCGGACATGCCTCCGTGCTCGCCGGCAACGCCTCCAGTGTGGGCGCCCTGCTCCTGCTGAAAGCTTTCGCCTCGGGCTGTGCCGCCCTCACCGGCGTCGAGGCCATCGCCAACGCCGTGCCCTCCTTCCGGGTGCCCCGCGCGAAGCGGGCCCAGCACGCCGAGGTCGCCCTGGGGGCGGTGCTGGGCGCGATGCTGATCGGGCTCTCGGTGCTGATCTCCCGGTTCCATCTCCAGCCGGTCGAGGGCGTGACCGTCCTCGCCCAGCTCGCCGACGCCTCCCTGGGCCACAACTGGGGCTTCTACGTCATCCAGTTCGCCACGATGATCCTGCTGGCGTTGTCCGCCAACACGTCCTTCGGCGGGCTGCCTGTGCTGCTGAAGCTGCTCGCCCGTGACAACTACCTGCCGCACGTCTTCGCGCTGAAGGCCGACCGGCAGGTGCACCGGCACGGTGTGCTCGCCCTGGCCGGCGTCTCGGCCGCGCTGCTGGTGTTCTCCGGCGGTGACACCAACACGCTGGTGCCGATGTTCGCCATCGGGGTCTTCGTCGGGTTCACCGTGGCCCAGGTGGGGATGGTGCGGCACTGGCGGCTGGAGCGGGGGACCGGCTGGCGGGGGAAGGCGCTGCTCAACGGGTTCGGGGCGGTCCTGACCGGGGTGGCGACCGTCGTCGTGACCGCGAGCAGGTTCACCGAGGGCGCCTGGCTCGTCGTGGTCATGCTGCCGTTGCTCGTCGCCGCCTTCGGCGCGGTGCACCGTGCCTACGGGCGGATCGGGGAGCGGCTCGGGCTCGGGCGGATCCCGGAGCCGCCGCACCGGGAGCGGTCGGTCGTGATCGTGCCGGTGTCGTCGCTGTCCCGGCTCGCCTCCGAGGCGCTCTCCGCGGCCGCCTCCCTCGGCGACGAGGTGCGTGCCGTCACCGTCTGCCATCCCGACCCCGAGGACCGGGCCCAGTTGCACGCCCTGGAACGCGCCTGGGCCGAGTGGGACCCCGGGGTGCCGCTGGTCCGGCTGACGTGCGAGCGGCGCACCCTGGGCCGTCCCATCGCCGCCTACGTCCGCGAGGTGACCGCCGCCGAGCCGGCCACCCAGGTGACCGTGCTGATCCCGGAGACCGAGCCCGAGCGGCTGTGGCAGCGGCTGCTGCAGAACCAGCGCGGCGCCGTCGTCGCGCACGCCGTGCGCCGGGAGACCGACGCGGTGATCTGCCGGCTGCGGTTCCGCCTGTCCTGACGCGTCCGAGGCGCCCGAGGCCGCTGTTCCCCCAGTTCAGGGGGGTTTCGGCGGCTGAACGGCGCTCTCCGGTCGCGGGTCGGCCGAGGCCGCGTAAGAGTCCCGTCAAAGGCGTGAACGCCGCCGTAAGGGACCCGTCAACGGGGGCCGAATCCGGCCAGAAAGACGCTTTCCTCTAACAGTCCTAGTCCGTTCCCGAACCTCACTCCAGGAGTTCGCGATGGCCGATCTGGCCTTCGTCGTCACCGTGCTCGCGGGTTTCGCGCTGGTGGCCCTCGTCGCCAAGGGGGTGACGAAGCTGTGACCGCCGAGAACATCGTCGGCCTCGTCGTGGCCGTCGCCCTGCTGGGCTATCTCGTCCTCGCCCTGATCTTCCCGGAGAGGTTCTGAGACACCCATGGGTCCCGTAACCGCCGCCGTGCTCCAGCTCGTCGCGCTCATAGGCGCGCTGGCGCTCTGCTACATCCCCTTCGGCAACTACATGGCCAGGGTCTACTCCTCCGACAAGCACTGGCGCGTCGAGAAGTGGATCTACAAGGGCATCGGCGCCAACCCCGACACCGAGATGCGCTGGCCCGCCTATCTGCGCGGAGTCCTCGCCTTCTCCCTTGTCGGCGTCCTCTTCCTCTATCTGCTGCAGCGGATCCAGGGCATCCTGCCCGGCTCGCTCGGCTTCGACTCGGTCAACCCGGCGCAGTCGTTCAACACGGCCGTCTCCTTCGTGACCAACACGAACTGGCAGTCGTACTACGGCGAGCAGACCATGGGTCACGTCGTGCAGACCGCCGGTCTGGCCGTGCAGAACTTCGTCTCCGCCGCCGTCGGTATCGCCGTCGCGGTGGCCCTGGTGCGCGGGTTCGCGCGCTCCCGCACCGGTGAGCTGGGCAACTTCTGGTCCGACCTGGTGCGTGGCACCGTCCGCATCCTGGTGCCGTTCGCCGCTCTCGCCGCGGTCATCCTGGTCGCCTGCGGTGCCATCCAGAACTTCTCCGGCATCCACGAGGTCGGTCAGTTCATGGGTGGCTCGCAGCAGTGGAACGGCGGCGCGGTCGCCTCCCAGGAGGCCATCAAGGAGTTCGGTACGAACGGTGGCGGTTACTTCAACGCCAACTCGGCCCACCCCTTCGAGAACCCCACCCCGTTCACCAACCTCTTCGAGATCTTCCTGCTGCTGGTGATCCCGTTCTCGCTGACCCGCACCTTCGGTGTGATGGTCGGCTCGGTGAAGCAGGGTTACGCGATCCTCGCCACGATGTTCACGATCTGGCTGGGTTTCGTGGCCCTGATGATGTGGACCGAGTTCGCCCACCACGGCGCGGCGCTCCAGGCCGCGGGCGGGGCGTACGAAGGCAAGGAGGTCCGCTTCGGGGTCGGCTCCTCGTCGATCTTCGCGGTGTCGACCACGCTCACCTCGACCGGTGCGGTGGACTCGTTCCACTCCTCCTTCACCGGTCTCGGCGGTGGTATCACCATGCTCAGCATGATGCTGGGCGAGATCGCCCCGGGTGGTACCGGCTCCGGTCTTTACGGCATCCTGATCATGGCGGTCATCGCGGTGTTCATCGCCGGTCTGATGGTCGGCCGTACGCCCGAGTACCTGGGCAAGAAGATCGGCTCGCGTGAGATCAAGCTGTCGGCGATCTACATCCTGATCACCCCGGCGCTGGCGCTCGTCTTCACGGCTGCTTCCATGGCCTTGCCGACCCCGCCGCACTCCATGCTCAACTCCGGGGCGCACGGCTTCTCCGAGGTGCTGTACGCCTTCACCTCGGCGGCGAACAACAACGGCTCG
>NZ_JBHXLU010000123.1:0-34687 GCF_042720695.1 Streptomyces sp. NPDC058457
GGCTCCCAGATCACCAGCGTCAAGCCGTACCTCGCCGCCGTGCGCCGGGTGGTCGGGCTCATGGCCCGGCTGCACGAACAGCACGGACTGGTGCTGCCCGAGCTGGACCTGGGCGGCGGCCACGGCATCGCCTACCGCCCCGGCGAAGAAGCCCTGGACCTGACGGCACTGGCCCGCAAGGTCCGTACCGAACTCACCGACGCCTGCGCCGCGGCCGGACTCCCCGTCCCCCGGCTGATCATCGAACCGGGACGGGCGATCGTGGGCCCGGCGGGCATCGCCCTGTACCGCGTCCTGTCCGTCAAGCGCACCGGATCGCACACGTACGTCGCCGTGGACGGCGGCATGAGCGACAACCCGCGCCCGGCCCTGTACGGCGCACGCTACGCCCCGCGGCTGATCGGCAGGCACAGCACCGAGGCCCTGGCGCTGGTGACTGTGGTCGGCCGCCACTGCGAGGCGGGCGACATCGTCGCCGCCGACGCCCAACTCCCAGGTGATGTACGCCCCGGCGACCTGCTCGCCGTACCCGTGGCCGGCGCCTACCACGTGTCCATGGCCTCGGGCTACAACCTGGTCGGCCGCCCGCCGGTGGCCGCCGTACGCGACGGCATCGCCCGCCTCCTGGTCCGCCGCGAGTCCCTGGAGGACATCCGCAGCCGCGATGTGGGCCTGTAGTCGGGTCGGCGCGGGGCTCCGCGAGGAGAGGCGCGCGGGGATGTGCGCGGGTTCAATCGCCGAACAGGTTGTACGCACGTACTGGACGGCGTTCGCCCTCGGTGTTCCGTGCGGCTCGCGGGCCCATGGCTCGGCTCGTGCCGGAGCGGTCGCCGGGCAGAACCCGCTGCCTGACCGGCGGCCTCAGCCCGGCAGTTGTTCGACCCCGGCCCGTAGTTCCTGCCCCCAGGGAGCGATCAGGGTGTAGGGGGCGGCCTGGGTGAGCACGCCGCGGAGCCAGTTGCCGCAGTCGGCGGCGAGCGGGGTGTCGTCGGCGCGGAGGGCGTCTTTGCCCAGGGCGAGCAGGAGTCCGCCCCAGTATTCGGCGTGGTCGCCGAGGGCATGGCGCAGTTCGCCGCGGCCGGAGGCCACCGAGTAGCACATGTGGATCTCGCGGCCGGTCAGGCGCCAGCCGTCCCCGGCCGTGCCGGTGGCTTGGCCCAGGGCGCGGGAGACGGCACGGGCGGCGTTGGGCAGGAAGGCGAGGTGGCTGCCGCGCAGGGTGGGCGACCAGCGGTCCTCCTTGCGGCCGCCGTCCACGGTCAGTGCGTCGGCGAGATTGGTCGCCCATTGCTGATTCTCGGCACCGGTGGCGCGCAGGGCCTCGGTCAGGGTGTGCGGGCCAGGGGCCTCCAGGTACTCCGACACGGCCCAGGTGGCTTCGCGCAGCGTGTCCTGCGGGGCCAGCAGGGAGAGGACCTCGGGGTCCAGCAGGCCGCTGGTGGGCTGCCCGGTGCGCTGGAGTACTGCGGCACGGCGGCCGAGGAGCTGGGAGGCGGGGGCCGTCAGTCTGTTGCCGGCCAGGAACTCGGCGAAGAGGCGTCCCACGTCGAAGGCGGAGTCCGCCAGTCTGCCGCGGCCCTGGCGGTGGTGGAGCAGCATGGCACGGCCCGCGCAGTCCACCAGGGTGGCGAGCCCCGTGGCGGCATCGGTGCCGCGGCCCATGTTGCGGGAGTTGTCGTTGTACAGACGGACCGCCTGGTCGTAGGCGGCGACGGCGAGTTCGGCGTCGCCGCTCTTTTCCTGGGTCCGGCCGAGGACGGCGGCGCTCCTGGCGAGGGCGTGCCAGTCGCCGTGCGCGGCGTCCACCGCGTCATTGGCCTGGTCCACGGCGCTGAGCAGGGCCCCACTGTGCAGCGTGGCAAGCGGTTCGGTGCCCGGCTGCCCGTCGAGCGGGTCATAGGTCGAGGCGGACAGCGGAGCAGAGGACCCGGATGACGGCGTCCCCGGTAAGTGCGGCGGGGTACTGCCCGACGTACGGTTGTGCCGGTCTCCGCGTCGCCAGAACGCCATGCCTTGTTCCCCTTTCGCGACTTCTCGCGATGCAACAAGCCTGCGCTGAACGAATGTTCGCAGGGTGGTGCGGCCTCGACAAGGCCCGGTCGCCCCCGCGTCGGGCGACCAGACCGCGTGCGTGACGGTCGGTCTGCCGAGCGTCAAGGCGGCCGGTCTGGCACATCCGGGTCGGCTGCTCGCCACGCGTGGGGTGACTGAAGTTCGTGGCGGAGCTGAAGACCGATTCGGCGCGGGTAGCACTCCACTACGCCAGGCGCGGCGCCGATGATTCCCATCGCCTCCGTGGCCCGCGCTCGCCGGACTACTCCGTGATACCGTGTAGTGGTACTCGGTACTACGTAGTACCGAAGGATCGAGGGACCCGCGATGGACGACCTGACGGAGATGTTGAAGGGCACGCTTGAGGGCTGCGTGCTCCACATCATCGGCAGTGAGGAGACCTACGGGTACGCCATCACGCGTCGGCTGAACGAACTCGGCTTTGCCGACGTCATCGAGGGGACCGTCTACACCATCCTGCTGCGACTGGAGAAGAACGGGCTCGTCCAGGTGACGAAGCGACCGTCCGGGATGGGGCCACCGCGCAAGTTCTATGCGCTCAACGACACGGGGCGCGAAGAACTCGGGAAGTTCTGGGTGAAATGGGAGTACCTCTCCTCGCGAATCGACAAGCTCAAGGAGGGCGGGCGATGAACTTCTGGGAGACCGTTACCGGCAGCGACCTCACCAGGGAATGGAAGGCGTTCGAAGCCCGGGCCGAGGCTTTGCCGGCCGACTACCGGGCGGCGTGGGAACAGATCAAGGCCCACCTCTTCCCCTACGGGGACTTCACGGGTCGCAACCTGATGCCGATCCTCGACGGTGCCCTGGGACTGCTCGAGGAAACGGCGGCGGACGGACAGAGCGTTCACGAGGTGCTCGGCGACGACGTCGCGGGCTTCTGCGCGGCGCTGGCCGGCGGAGAAGGAGCCCGGAGCTATCGCGACCGGTGGCGCGAGCAACTGAACCGGAACGTCGCAAGGAAATTGGGCCGACTGGGAGGTTGACGTGGGCATTCAGGACATCATCGAGGGCAAGAAGCAGTGGCGGGCGCACATGGCGCGGGTCAAGGCGCTCCCGCCGGACTATCAGATCGTCTACAAGGAGATGCAGAAGTACTTCTTCAAGATCGGACCGGTTGGCTTGTCCGACGGGACCCTGCTCTCGGGGATCGTCGACTTCTTCGAAGAAGGCGTCGCGGCCGGCAAGGGAGTCCTGGCACTCATCGGGAACGACGTCGCTGCCTTCTGTGACGGGCTGGTCAAGGACTCGCGTACCTACGCGGACATTTATCAGGAGTCCATCAGCGGGAAAACCGGGACGGCCGAGAAGTAAGGCCGACCGGCAGGCGGATCACTTGAGGTGGCGTGTGGTGGGGGCGACCGTCCCGGCGACAGCGGCTTGTCGCTCGGCGTTCGGCATTCATGGCGTGACGGGTGCGGCGGCGAGGGAGAGGTGGAACTCCACGACCTCGCCGTTTCGCTCGGTGCAACGCCGGAGCTTGCCGTGATCATTCATCCACTGTCAGTGCACGGGACTTGGCACTGTCGTAGTCGTCGCTGAGGTTGCCGTTCGTGGGTTTCAGGCATCGCGTTGACCTCCCCGACGAGGCAAACCGGTATGACTCGCCCCTGCTCGGGTCGCTGGATCCGGCGGCGGTTGGTGCTGGGCCTACGTCTGACTTGCCGCGTACAAGAACCGCTGGACTGGCTGGGAGCCGGTTGCCTCCTGAGAACAGGTGCCTTCTTGAGGTCCGACGGAGCGTGGTTCAGGTGAAGGAGAGGGAGCGGAATGCGTTGCGGACGTGGGTGACGGGTTCGCGGTCGCGGGTGTAGTAGAGCTTGCTGGTCAGCAGGACCGCCCAGCGGTTTTTCGCCGGAGAGATCCACATCCCGGTGCCCGTGAAGCCGTAGTGCACCCAGATGTCGTCGGTTTCATGTGCTGTACCGGAGCCGGATGCCAGAAGAGTCCGCGGGGCGGGGTCATCGCCTGTGTGTGGATCTGCAGGGATTCCTTGACCCAGTCCGGGCCGAAGCCGGGTGACTCGGTGCCCCGGCGGCGGCAAGGGCCTGCACCATGAACTGCACGGTGAACGGCAGTTCGCCAGTGCGCGGGTGGCGGGCGGAGAGGTCGATTGCGGAGAACGCGCCGTCGCGGATGCGCAGCGCCACCTGGTCGCGGTGGAGGACGTCGAGCACGACGAGGGTGTGGCCGGTGCCGCGTACGAGGCGGAACATCTGGGAGATGTGCACGGTGTCGCCAGGCCGGGCGTAGGTAAGCAGTTCGCGCAACTTCGGGTGCTGGAGGGGGCGGCCGCTGGTCGGTCGAGACCCGTTTGCAGACCAGGTTCGCCGCGCACGCCGTGGCTGCTGAGCTGAACAGTTCGCCACGCAAAACGCTCGGCTGGGAAACCCCAGCCGAGCGCCTCGCTCAACTCCTGGCCGCAGCCGGTTCAACGACCCCTGGAAATCGCCGGACGGGCGACGGGGCCTGGGTGGCTGACCGGCCTTCGACACACAGGCTAGGTCTGGGGCTCCTCCCCGCACACCAGGTCATGCGCTTCCCGGAAACCCGGATAGGTTCCCGTGTAACGGCCGCACTTGATCATGCCCTGGGTCTTCCCGTACCACGTGGTGACGGTGCCGTAGACCGGGGTCTTCTCGTTGCTGGCGCACCCTTGGACGAAGCTCGCCTCGACCACCTGCACGCCGACCACGGAGAGGTAGTCGCCGGTCTTTCCTGTCATATCGGCAGCCCCGAATCCTGCGGCGCCCGGCAACGGCACTGACTCGCCGTTCTGAGCGAGCGACTTTCCACCGAGATTCATGTGCCGTTCCAGGGAGGAGAACACCGACGCCGCGGGCACTTTCCCACTGGCCGTGACGCCGGCTGTCACCTTGCGTACGGGGATCGCATGGAAGGTGACGTTCGCAGCGTTCTCACCCTTTTTGACGCGAACCAGCTGCGAGACAGCGACCAGTTTTCCTTCGGTCTTGATCTTTCCCCAGTGGATTCGGTCGTTCTTGCACGCCCACTCCGCCACCGAGATGGCCGTCGACTTGGGGGACGGCGTCGCTTTGGCTTCCTTGCCCTGCGAGGACGCGGTGCACGCCGTCGCCACCAGGGCTGTTGCGGCCAGCACTGCTGCCCGCCGCAATCCGGCCGCCCTCCTGCCGGCTGTCTTTTGGCCGGGCCGTGTCATCAGCAGTACCTCTTCTTCACCAGTGCCGACAGTCCGTCCTGGGCCGCCTTCTTGCAGCTGATACTCCCGATGGAGTTGCTGTTCCAACTGTGCCCCGTCTTGTAGCCCATCCGCGCACAGCTGTGGGACCCGCACGCCCAGCGCTCGTACCGTCCGCTGCCCTTCCGCGTCCCGCGGTAGTAGATGTACTTGCCGTCCGTCTTGGGGATGGTGATCTCGGTTGTGACGCTCGTGCTCGTCGTGTGCGTTCCCTCGCCGTGCAGGGACAGCCCTACCTCGATCCCCAGTTCGCCGAAGAACTTGGTGGCCAGTTTGCCGGTCGCCCCGGCGCTGGCGTCGAACGCTCCTTTCACCTCGGTGATCTTCTCCTCCGTGATGGTCATCTTGATGGGCTCGCCACTGGTGTTGACGTAGTCCCACTCGTGTGTGACCACATTTGCCTTCTTCGTCCACGCCCAGAGGTACTGGATGTCGGTATCAGCATGCGCCGACTGTGTGGAGATCAGCAGCATGGCTGCCGTCACCGACAGGATGACAGAGAGCCGTCGTCTCAGTCGTCTGAGCCGGTTCATGAGTGCTCCGTTCCGAACTGCGGGGTGAAGAAGTCCGAGGAACCGTCCGAGCCCTCGGAATCGGTGACGGGGGTGGATCGCCGGCCGAGGTAGCGGCCCAGGGAGGGCAGGTAGCCGCGGCCGTCCAGGAGGAGCAGTCCGGCCAGTCGCCGGTCCGTGGTCTGGGTGGCGCCGAGCCAGCCGTAGCGGTCGGTGCTGTCGGTGTTGCCGTACTCGTCGTAGAGGTGGGTTTCGGCGGCACCGCTGCTGGGATCGAGTTCCACGGCGACGTTGCCCTGGATGTTGCTCAGCTGGAGACTGGTGGTGCCGTCGCTCGTGGTGAGAGCGAGGAGGCTGCCGTCCGGGTCGGTGACGTACCGAGTGGTGCTGGTGCCGTCGGTGCCCCAGCTGGGCGTGTTCCGCAGCCCGTTGTAGTGGCTGGTCTGGGTGGAGGCGGTGGTCCAGGTGCCGCTGGAACTGGTGGCGTTCGTGGCCGTGCCGAGGCGGCCTTCCGCGTCCAGGGTCCAGGTCTCGCGGCTGGTTCCGCTGGTGATCTGCTGTGGTGTGCCGTCGGCGTAGTAGCCGTATGCGGTCCCGTCCGCCGTGGCGGTGGCGCTGCTGAAGGCGTCGTAGGTGTAGCCGCTGTCGCTGATGCGGCCCAGGGCGTCGACGGCGTAGCTGGTCGTGGTGGAGCTGGAGCAGTCGTCGCTGGTGGTGAGGGCGGTGCGGTTGCCTGCACCGTCGAGTGTGTAGGCGCGCGACGTGCACTGGGTGTCGCCGTTGGTGCTCTGGGCCTTGGTCAGGCGGTCGGCGGCGTCGTAGGTGTAGGTGGTGTTGGTGGTGGTGCCGGCCGTTTGGCTGTCCGTCGCGTAGGCACCGGTGATGGTGTAGGCGGCGTTGTCGGAGAGTTCGGCGGTGCCGCTCGCGGCGCTGTAGAGGCGCTGGGTCGGGGCTCCGGTCTCGTCGTACTCGGCGGCCAGGGTGCTGCCGTCGGGCAGTGTCTCGGCCTGGAGGTGGTCGTCGGCGCCGTAGGTGAGAGTGAAGGTTCCGGCGGCGGAGTCGGTCACGGTGACGACGCGGTCGCCCCCGCTGTCGGTGCTGTAGGCGTACGAGGTCGTTGCGCCCGTCGAGTCGGCGCTCTGTGTGACGCGGTCCTGGCTGTCGTAGGAGATGGACGTGGTGTTGCTGTTGCCGTCCTTGTAGCTCGTCAGGCGTCCCCGGCCGTCGTAGCCGTATTCGGCGGTATTGCCGTTCGAGGTCACGGTCTCCTTCAGACCGGTGGTGGTGGAGTAGGTGATCGTCCGGCTGGGCAGGGCGGTACCGGTGTCCGAGGTGACCGCGGTGGTGGTCGGGCGGCCGGCGGCGTCGTGGGCGTAGGTGGTGGTGCGGGTCTTGCCTCCTGCCGTCACCGTGGCGGTGGCCTGGTTGCCCCAGCGGTCGTAGGTGTACGTGGTGACCGTCGAGGCGCTGCTGTCGGAGGCCGGAGCGGTGGACTCGGTGCAGGTCAGACCCGCCCATTCGGGGTGTCCGGCACAGGTTCCCGTGCCACTGCCCGTCCAACGGGTATCGGTGGTGACCGTGGTGCCGGCGGCTTTCGAACCCGGCTTCGTGGTCGAGGCGGTCTGCCCGTCCGAGGCGTAGGTGTAGCCGGTGGCCAGGGCGAGCCCGGAGGGGTCCGTGGTCTCCTTGAGCAGGTCGCCGGTGTCCCAGTCGTAGGTGTACGACACGACCTTGCTGTCGGCCAGAGTGGTGTAGCCGTCGATCAGGCCGCCTGCCGTCTCGGTGGTCACCAGCCCGGATGCGTCGGCCCCGGCCGGACGGTTCTCGTCGTAGGTGTAGGTGACGCGCTTGCGTGCGGCCCGGATGTCGCCGGCGGCCAGGGATGTCGTGCCGGAACCGGCGGTGAGGGCCGTCTGGAGGGTGATCAGGTGCAGCGGCCCGGTCTCGGTCAGTTTGGCTCCCGAGTCGGTGTCGTAGGTGTAGACCGTCGCGAGCTGCTGGGCGCGCACGGTGGTGTCGCTCTGGTTCTGCAGGCCGAGCCGGGCCAGCGCCTCGGCGGCGTTGTCCGCGGTACCGAGGGCGAGTTCGCGGTTGGCTGCGGTGAGTTCGTAGGCGAGGTCGCCGTTGCTGTTGTACTCCCGTGTGGTGATGTGTCCGCCGGGGGCTGTCTCGTTGACGGCGTGCCCGTCGGCGTCCGAGTAGTACACGGAGGCGGTGGCGTAGGCGTCGTGGCCGAGGTCGGACCCCAGGTTGCTCGACACCGTGCCGGAGGTGAAGACGGCCGTCGCGTCGGTGGGCGCGGTCTCCTGCCCCCACGTGGCCACGTCGGTGCCGCTCATCTTGTAGGGAGCGCTGTCACCGCTGAGCGGTACGTCGTAGACGATCGTCGTGGTGGTGTCGGCCTGGTCCAGGGTGGCACCGGCCCTCGTGGCGGTCAGCAGCATGCCCGCGCCGGCCGTCGTGCTGGAACCGACCGACCCGTAGGTGAAGGTCCAGGAGCGCTGGCCCGGCTTGGTGTAGGTGGCGATCCTGTCGGCGCTGTCGTAGGTGTAGGAGGTCTTCAGCGGTGTGCTGAGGCGGGGGTCCCACGTCTGGCGCAGGTATCCGGAACTGTCGTACGCGTACGCCGCCACAGCGGTCGACGTGGCCTGGCTCGCGCCGGGGTCTGCGGCCCACAGCCGGATCTCGCTGACGCGACCGGTGTAGCTGCCGAAGGAAGCCGAGGTCGCGGTGGTGGAGTCCGCGTACACGTATTCCAGTGCACGGCAGCCGGTTACGGTCAGATCGGCGAGGCAGTCCGCCGGCTTGTGCGCGGAGCTCGCGGTGATGAGGTACTTCGGGCGCGCCAGCACCTCGTCGCCGGAGAACACCGCCTGGGACACGGTGACCGTGTCCGTCGCACTGGTGTCCGCGACGGTGTCCAGCGTCCAGGTTCCGGCGGTGCCAGAGAGCCGGAACACCGCTACGACGCCCGAGTCGCTCGTCAGCGTGAAGACCGAGCCGGTCGTGGTGCCCGTCAGCGTCGCCCAGTCGGCGTCCGCCGAGGTCCAGGTGCCGTTGTTGAGGGTGAAGGTCGCCGTGGTCTCGCCGTCGAGGCCGGTCAGGGTGACCGACGAGGTGGAGTTCTTCGTGATGGTCGCGAAGACCGCTGCCTGTACACCCGCGCCGGTGCCTGCGCTCCAGCCGGGCCCGAACGTGTCAGCCACCGCGGAGTCGTCGTCGGCCTCGCGGTCCGACGTGCGGGAAACCGCGCGGCGCAGCACCTGCAGGCCGAACAGGTCGGCGTCGGTCTCAGCGATGCTGTAGTTGCCAGTCAGCAGGTTGACCGTGCCCGGGCCGATATCCCGGGTCGGGCCGAAGCCACCGGCCCGGTCCAGGCTGATACTGCGGCTGGCTGTGTAGGCGTTGGTCGTGCCGTCCGATACCCAGGCACGGATCTCCACATCGCTGTCGACACCGAGGGTGTCCGCTACGTTCCACACCAGCTTGGTCGCCACGCCGTTGCTCATCGCGACAGGCCAGGTGACCGTGTTCCCGCCCGAGGCCGTGGTGACGTTCTCAGCCGGAATGAGCTGCCAGTCGTCATCGTCGCCCAAGCGGTAGTACCACTGGATGCTGGAGTAGCTCGGCAGCCCCCTGGCCTCCAGCGTGACCCGGCGCGCCGTCGTCAGGCCGTCCTTGGGCTCCGTGATCGCTGCGCCGTCCTCACCCACGCCGAAGCTGTAGGCGGTAGCAGTTGAAGAAAGGTTTCCTCCGGAGTCGACGGTCTTGGCGTACAGCGTGTGCCAGCCCTCGTCCGGGTCGATGCTGACGGTCAGCGCGTCGCCGCCGTTGCCGTCGGTCGTGTCCAGCTTGCGGTTGGGCACACTGTCATCGTCCAGCCCCCAGAGATAGCCCGCGCCATCGGTGGAAGCGGTCGCCAGCGTGCAGGAGACCGCGTCGTCCGACTTGGCGGTCCAGCCGCTCTCCTCGTACGTGTCACACGTGATCGTCGGAGCGGCAGGAAGACCGGTGTTCATGACGAACGTGGTGTAGCCCGACCACGAGCCGTAGTCCGTGCCGTCGTAGCCCCGCACCCGGAAGCGTAGGTGCTTCCCGGCCGGAAAGGCATTGGCCGATCCGATGGTGAGCGTCGCCGTCGAACCCGAGGCCACGGACGACGAGCTGGCGGTGTACGAGTACGTCGTGTCGGCGTAGGCAGGGTCGGCGGTGACCTCGAACTGGGCCTTGACCGTACTGCCGTCCGCGTCGGTCACCTTCGCCGACAGCGTCGGCGTCAGCGACGTCACGTACGTCTTGCCGTTGTACGGGTTGGCGTACATCGGAGAAACGGTCGCGGAGGCGGTGGTGGCGTACGAGTTGTAGGTCACCGACAGCTTCGGCGCGTAGCCGGAGGTGGTGTAGTTCGCCGAGCGGAAGCGACGCCAGGTGGTGGAGTCGGTCTCGTCCGCGCTGCGGATCTGCAGGCCGTAGTTGGTGGAGCCGTCGGCCCACGCCTGCGTGATGGTCTGCAGGTTCCAGTTCGACCAGGCGGCCGGGCAGGACGAGGAGTAGCCCCAGTGCCCGGTGTTCGTCGCCACGCCGGTCGTCGTGGTCGACGGCTGGGCTCCCCAGGTGATCGACGACGAGGACCAGGTGGAGGTGATGCGACGGGCCTGGGTGGCGGCACCGGAGGTGGAGCAGGTCGACGAGTAGTAGTTGTACAGCGACATCGTCGCCGACGTGATGTGCTTTCCGGTGAACTTCGACACGTCGAACTTCAGGTACGAGCGTGCCGTGTCCGTACCACTGTCGTACGTGCCCGACTTCAGCTCCTGGGAAGAGATCTGCGAGTCCGGGTAGTCGGGGTTCTGCACCCAGGTGTCGGTGGTGACCGCGAGCGTGGTGGTCGGGTCGACCGTCACCGGGTAGGTCGCGGTGTCCAGGAACTCCTTGCCCGGGGTCAGCACCAGGGTCTGCGAGCCGTCGTCCGCCGTTTCGACCTTCGTCGGGACCTGCTCCTGGTGCGCGGACTCACCCGAGGCGTCGTCCTTGGAGTCGTCCCACATCATCGGCGCGGGCGCCTCGGCAACCAGCTTGCCGTCGGAGTCCTTCAGCAGCAGATGCCCCGAGTCGGCCTGGGACAGCTTCAGCCCGTCCAGGTCCAGCGGGATCCGGTACGAGACGGTGTCGTCGGCCGGCTGCTGGGCGAGCTCGATGTTCTCCGAGAAACCCTGCGCCAGCGCGGTCACCGACAGGGTCTGGCCGCTGCCCAGGTCATAGGACGCGGTGTTCTTGCTGACGTCGGGGGTGGGCAGTTTCTCCGCCCACCCGAGCCCGAAGGAGTCCTCGCCCTTCGTGACCGACGCGAGCTGGGTGTCCCCGCCGTCGGAGACGTTGATGTCCGCGGCGGCGGCCTGCGGCTCCAGGGTGTCTCCGGTATCGGACAGTGAGGTGTCGATGGCCTTCCAGACCCCGTCCTGCTTCACCCGCACCGGACCGGCGTACGCCTCGGTCTCCAGCTCCCCGCTGGGCAGCGCGTACGTCGTCGAGTCAGTGGTCCGCGCGGACAACACCTCAATCCTGCGGTCCTGCAGACGGGCCGTCAGCAACGCCGACGACTCGCTCTCGGCCTGCGCAGGACCAGACGGTTCGGACGACGCCGTAACCGTCTCGGCCGCGGCCGTTGCGGACTCCGCGGCAAATACCGTTCCCGTGCTCAGTGACAACAGTGCGGTCTCGGCCACAACGACCATGGCAATACCGACCGCGCTCTGCCGAAGCCATCCTCCCCTTGGGGGTCTCCCCTTTGATCTGCCATGGGCCACAGGTCTGTGACGCATGATCAGCTCCCTCCCGCTTCAACTCTCCGTAGTACGGAGACGACAAGACGAGTTGATCTTGACGAGGGGAGATCATCAAGGGTTCACAGCAGATGGATAAGGTAATGCGAAGGAATGAGATGTATAAGGATACGGTAAATTCCGTAAAGGGTGATGGCTGCCGTGCTCCTCTCTTTAGTCTTGAATGTCCGATACGCTCTCCATGATCAAGTCGGATATGTGGCAAAAGTGCCCTGCCAACTTCCGTGGGGTTTTTGCCGAAAGATGAAGGAAATTTAGAAGCGATCGTAAAGAGCCATACATATGTGTGACGACTTCGCGCAAGTTGTGAATCTGGTCATGTGGCCGAAAAAGACTCGTCGCTGTTGACCATGTCGCGCCGTAGGCATCGTGGAAGCGCGGCCACCGTCGAGTACAACGCTCAGTCACAGCAGCATGAGTGCCACTGTGGGCAAGGCCCAAGGGATGGAGTCGGCTCATCCGGCGAGGGCTGCGGCGGGTCCCGTCGTCCCCGGCCCGTAACGGGTGTTGAGCCGTTCGATGACCGGCTCAACGCGCAGTCGCGCCTCGCGGGTGCCGTCCAGCGTCAGCTGGGAGCGTTGCAGGCCGAAGCCGTCCAGAACGCCGTACGCAATGTGGCGAAGATCGTCTGTGTCGTCCGTGCGTGCCGAAGGAGCAACCAGCGTACGGGCCTTCGACGGGTCCGTCCGGTCGGCCATCCGCACCATCACGGTCACCGAGCGCGCCGCCTGCTCATAGGACCGCAGCCGGGCCCCAAGGTCTGCGGCCAGTCGCGGAGCCGCGGACCGGACCTCGAAGCCGTCGAGAACATCTACGGCGAAGTCGGTCCGGGCGCTGAACAGCCGCAGAGCGCCACCCACCTGGGCAACGGCCGCCGTCGGCGCCAACGACTGCGCGAGCGGGGTGAACCGCTTGCGCACCCCATGAGCTTCCCGAGCCGCTCGCCCAGGCGAAGCCTCACGTGGAAGAAGACCGCCTCCTTCAGCACACCCTCCCGAGCGCGGGCCGTAGGAGCGCCTGCTGCCTCAACCGGCTGGACGATCGCCGTCTCGTCCTCAGGTGGCCGGCCGGTTCGCCGTCCTGGTCCTTCAGGAATCCGCGAACCGATCGGCTTCCGTCCAGCCCGTCGCCGACCTGGAGGGAGGAGGGAATCCTGCTGCGGATCTCGCTGGGTTGCCGGGCCGCCCCCATGAACTGACTGTCCCCCGCCCACCGAATCATCCGGATCTGCGAAACGCCAGGGCGTCTCCGTCCTCGCCGACCGTGCCTACACCGGCGCCGGCCCCTGGGCCGCCAGCGGGCTCAAGCGGTGACCCGGCCGGGAAGTCGCCCCTGAGCCGGCGCACCGTCAACTGGGAACTCGCCGCGGAAGCGATCCCGTCGAGCGGGCCATGGCACCGCTGAAATCCTTTTGGTCATGGCGCTCGTTTGACGCTCTGGGCGCCAAGACGCGGTGCCGCGATCCCGAAAATGGCCTCCGCCCTGGCTTTTTCCCGGACTCTCTCCGGCCGACAGTTTTCCGATGACGCATCATGTGGAGTGCGTGGCGATCCTCGAACCGGCCGCGAAGGGCTGCTGACCTGCGGTTTTGCGCGTGCGCATTTATGTGCGGTGTGGGCGTTACGGGCGATATCTTGACGCTGAAATGACGCTCGTGACGCTCATTTGACGCTCGTTCTGATGGACTGTCAGGCTGTTTTTGGGCAGCTCAGGCTCTCTCGATATGGCGAGTGCCGTTGGTGTGTCGAGGGCTGGCGACGCTCTCGGTGATACGGCCGGGAGTCCAGAGGGATTTCGACGGCAAGGAGCCGCTCTTTCGGGTCTATACAGGGCGTGCCTGTGCGGTGTGGGCTGGAGGCTGTGGAACGACGGCCTGCTCCGAACGAACGGCAGCGCGCGCTTCTCGAGCGGATCGCGGCTGGCGAGGAACCCGGAGCCTGGGCGCCGGGGGATTGGCGCTCGGCGTATGCACTGCGTGACCGTGGACTTCTGGCGGTGGATAAGGGCGGTGGTGCTGCCCGTGCGGAGGTCACGGAGGCCGGCCGGTTCTATCTCCGCCATGGCGGCTATCCCGACCACACGGAGCCTGCAGACCTCGGTGAGCCGTCGATGCCCGCCGAGTCTCCGCCGCCGTACAGCGAGCGCCCCGTCGCCCGTGCGCGGCGGGCGAAAGCTCGCGAGTTGGTCGAACGGCTCCTCATCGAAGGAAACGTCCGGTTCGCCCATGCCGATGAGGAGGAGATCGCGGAATGGCGGCGCGTCGTCAACTACGCGAAGCGACACGGCATGGAGCCGGTGGGCAAGCGCATCGAGAATGTGCCGTACGGTCGGCTCGGGCTGGAGTTCTTCCTTGCTGACGGCCCGCATCCCAATGCCCGGAGCCAGCGACCGAATACGGGCGCGTCGGGGGTCAGGGTCCCCACGCGGCTGGCGTCCCTTCATCCGGTTGTAGCTGCGCTCAAGGACGACGCGAGGCAGTTGGTGATGCCGCCTGCGCTGCGTCACAGGTCGCTTCTGATGCTGCAGGGGCTGGCTGCCGAGGCGGCGCGGCGAGGGCACGAGGTACGGAAGGTCGGGTCGTCCTACTTTCCGCGTGAGGGTGGGATGGACGTCGTTGTCGACGGCTTCGGGTATCCAGTCACCATCAGGCAGGAGTTTCCCGAGTCCACGGATCCTGAGCGGTCCGCGCGTCTTGTAGTGGAGGTCTCCCACGGGCTGACCAGTAGGCCCGGCCGCTGGCGGGATCGGAGGAGCCGGGCCCTTGAACAGTCTCTGGAGCTGGTTCTCGGGGAGATCGAGGCGCGAGCGGTGGAGGATGCCCAGCGCAGGGAGAGTGAGGAGAACGCAAGGCAGGAGCGTGAGGTTCGCTGGCGGGCGGCGGTGGAAGAGGCGAAGGAAGTTGCTGTCCGGGAGCAGTTCGCCGAGGTGCTGCGTGAGGAGGCCGGGCGCTGGCGGGAGGCTGTCGTGATCGGTGAGTACTGCGATGCCCTGGAGTGTCGTCTCGCTGAGCTGCATGGAGACCTGGACGAGCGAACCCTGGCATCAGTCCGGCGTTGGTTGGAGTGGGCACGCGAATATGTGCGGGGTGTCGATCCTTTGCGGCATCCTCCAAGCATGCCGATTCCGCGTGATCCGACTCCCGATGAACTGCAGCCGCATCTGAAGGGTTGGAGTCCGTACCGGCCCGAGCGCAGTGCCCGCGCGGCTCAGGAAGGATCGAAGCCATAGTCATTGCCGACGGCCAGCTGTGAATAGATGCCAGAATCCTCGCGCTCTGTATCGAGGCTAGTACGTAAAGATACTCTTGCGCCGTGCCGGGTGAAGAAGAGCACGTGAAGGGCGCCGAGGCGGTGCAGCGGGTCAAGCGGTGGCTTGAAGGCACCATGCGTGTGTCGCAGTCGTACACCAACATCGATGGTGCGTGGGCGCGGAAGCTTTCCTTGCGGTGGCCGAATGGGAACGAGAGGCCCTTCTCGTACGACCTCGGCGGGATGATGCGTGGTGGCGAGTGGGACGGCCAGATGTTCTGCGCCGAGGTGAAGTGGCGGAAGAACGCGAGCGACCAGGGACCTGCGTACAAGAGCTTCCTGGCCAAGTGCTACGTGGCGCTGAGCCAGGAGTACATGCTCGGAGACCACTACATGTGGATCAGTTGGGCGCCCTTCCGTGCCAATGACTGGGACCTGCTCACCAGTCCGCAGATGATCCGCGAGGCCGTGCTAGCGGAGTCGCTGCGGATCTTTGGCATCGAGGATCCGGAAGCGGCCGCCGAGTCGATCAAGGACGAGCTCGTGGAGGACTTGTCCGAGCGGCTCTGGCTGGTCGTGATGTCAGAGAAGCAGGAGAAGCTGGTACCGCTGGACGACTGGCGCGGAGTCGTCGCCAACTTCTACAACAGCCAGGGGAGGTCGTCATGGTGACGCCAGTGGCGCCGGAGATCGACAGCGCTCTCGACCACCCTGATCCGCGGCAAGCGGTCGAGCGGGTCAAAGATGTGGTCCAGCGGCGTCTTTTGGACGTTTATCCCACAGCGCGGATCGTGCGAACGGACTTCTTCAACCACACCTACGTTCCGGACCTGCTGATGACGTGGAGCTCCGGTACCCGCAAGTCCGAACGACGCGTTTATCTTCGCGCGTCCGCTGATCCGGAACTCCTGGCCTCGGATGTTCAGCTCTTCGAGCGTGAACAGCAGCCGTTGGTAGTGCCACTTGCCCACCTCGGGTCCGGGCCTGCACGAGACCAGTTGGAAACCGTTGCCGAGGAGCATCACACTCTCGTGCTTGATCCCTCTGGACTCGGGGCACTGCCCGCCCGCACCCCCACCCGGACGCCAACCGCTCTGGCGTCCGACGCGATCGTCGAAGGCGGTCGCGGCATCATGGGGGAGCGCCAGGTTGAGCGCTTCCTGCACATGGTTGGCTCGGGCGTGGAAGCGGCCCGCGAGGGCCAAGCCGACCCCACTCGCCTGGCTCTCTCAGAAGTCTCCCGGCACACCGTGCCCGAAGTGTCGCGCCGCATGTCCACGTTGATGGCGGCCATGTGGCAGGGCAGCGGCCGCTCGTTGTCCGAGTTCCCGGCCAATGTCCCCCACCAGACCTCCCTCGACGAGACCTCGCTGAGCCTGCTCCTCTCCTCTCCGGAGATCACGGATGAGGCTTTCTGGCGCCGCATCCGACCGCTCGTGGACGCCAAGACACTGCTACGCACCGACATCACGGACACACCCAACCTTCAGCGCTTGATGCGCAGCGCGGTAACGGCGTGGAAAGCGCACGTGTGCATGGTGGCCGAACTGGAGGAAGTGAGGGCGGGGGGCGCGTGGCGCTGGGTCATCGACCATGGACACCTCGGCTTACGCGGACCCGACTTCGTGGCCTTCCTGGCCGCCAGCCGCAAGGATCTCCACGCCCCAGACGAGTACGAGGCGCCCTTGCTGGCCGAGGTCCGGGAGCGGGCTGCCAGGTTCGCTATCCCCTTGACCTCGATCCGGATGCTGATGACCAACCGCAGCATCGGCTACGACGCCCCGGGCGAAGACGTCACCCACGATCCGCAACTCGACGGGATCAGCGCTGCGTTGGGGCGGGAGGAGGGTGTGGTCGAAGCGCAAGCCCTCACTCCTACCCGCATTCCTCTGCGGTGCAATTTCGTCAGTAGGACTGCCAGCCCACCGGGAGCGAGGGCACTTGTTCCTTATACCGAGCTGCTGGGCACAACTCTCCAGCTGATCCTGGGCTTGGACGCCGAGGATGCGGCGCAACTTGCGAACTTGCTTGACGCGGGCGAGCCAGCACCAGGCCGTTGGGAGCAAGCGGATCTCTTCGACGGCTGATGCGCAAAGCCCCGCCGGCGATTTTGATCCGCTCTTGCCGTATGAATTCATTCACCGCAGCCAGTGATTTGATTGACGCGATGCGCGGATGAGTGTGAGTTCGTCCTGCTCCGTGATCAATCCATGCTTATAGTCCCCGGGAATTCGCACACTTGGATTTTCGCCCAATTAAGGCGCAGGGAGCATGGCGGCAAAGTCTGGTGGCGTTGCGGTAGATCAATATGCCGTTCGGGCCCCAGTGTGGCGTACGCGGTGAGCCGTCGCGATAGAGCAGGCGCTTAGAAGACGCCTGCTCTATTCGGCTGCTGTCGCTCCATGTCTGGGAAAGCGGCAAGGGCTCCTGTGCTGCTACAGCGGCTTGGCGTGCTGTTCCATGGTCGCCGTGGTGATTCGCTCACGGCAGACGCAGAGAAGCCTCAAAAGACTGGAAGAGTTCGGCGACCGCAAGTGAACCTAGATGGGTTCACGGATGGCCGCGCCGGTGCGTGAGCGCAGCCGTACTGGGCGGCAGTTGTTTTTGTCGCGTGCGGTCCCCTGCCCTTTGTAGCACGGGATCCCCGGTTAGCGAAACCGGGGATCCTGCAGATCATTGAACCTACCTCGCGGATTCCCGCGTGGCTCATTCCGTCGTTTCCCCAGAGGAGTTCAGGGCTGTGTATGTCGAAGTAATGGAAGAAGAGTGGTTGCTTTCCGCCGAGCAGGTTCGATCCCTGCTGTCATGGATACGTGGGCACGCGGGTGCCGACCGCTCGGTGTACCCCTTCATGCGCACTCTGGCCGAGCAGGCTCTGCTCCCGCGTGAGGCTCGCGCCCTGCGCGTGAGTGATGTGGTGCTCCTGGAAGGCGGCGGAGGTAAGTTGACGGCCCGTCGCAATGGGAAGGCGAGGGTAATACCCCTTCAGCCGCAGTTCGCCGAGTTCCTCCGTGAGTGGATCAACAGCGCTGGTCTGCAGGAGGGCGACCTGCTGTTCCCCGGTACGCGAGGCGGGCTGCTCTCTGCCTCCGACTACAAGCAGATCTGGGAGCAGGCCCAAGAGGCCGTCCTGCCGCGGGACGAGCGGTACTGGTGGCGTCTGGGGGAGCCGATCTCGATTCTCCGCGAGTCCTGCCTGGTGGAGTGGCTGAGTAAGGGCATCTCGTCCGCCACGGTTGCCGAGTGGGCCGGCGTTACCCCGAGTTGGCTGGCGCTGCGTTATCCGCACTGCTTCCGTACGGAGAAGGGCGAAAACGACCGGGGCCGCTGGGCCGAAGTCATGGCTCTACCGGACTTGTCCAGGTCATGATCCTTGCCCGCGCTCTGGCGCACAGCCAGAGCGCGGGCACTACTGGTCAGCCTCTCCGTGACGTGGTCCCACCGCCTGATAGGGCTGGTTGACCGCTTCGGGGTGGCCGATGCTCCGGTGCTGACTCGCCGGGCCCCAGTCCATCCCCATCTCAAGGTTCTCCGCCATGTCTGCACGCCTGATGTCCATCCCTGCCGTCGCCGCCGCCTTGGACGTCGACCGCCGCACCGTCTACCGCTTCATCGCTGCCGGCGACCTGCCAGTCGACGACCTCCGTACCGGACCGGGCCGGTCCCGTGTACGGGTCCCCGCGGCCAGCCTTGATGAGTTCATCAGCCGCCGCGCCGTCGTACCGTCGGCAGCCCGCCGCTGACCCGGGCCATCCCAGCCCCGTCACCGTTGAACAAGGAGTAGTGCCTCGTACCTCCGCAAGTTGAAGTCCGGCAAGTGGCAGGCGACCGTACGCAACCGGGCGGGAGACCGGTTCAGCGAGTCCTTCCCCCTCAAGGCGCAGGCGCGCGCCTGGGGCATCGAGATGGAGACCCAGTTCGCCCGCGGAAGCATGCGCGATCCGAGGGCCGGTGAAATGTCGTTCCGCGAGTGGCACGACCGGTGGTGGAACGCCCGCATCGTTGAGCCCCACACGCTTCGCGGCGACGCATCCAACATCAAGAACCACGTCATGCCCTACTGGGCGGACTGGGGGATGCGGGCCATCACCCGCATGGACGTCCAGGGCTGGATCCGGACCCTGGTCGAGAAGGGCACGGGGGCCGCTGCGATCAAGCGGGCCTACAACCTGACGTCCTCCATGATGCGCGCTGCCGTCGACGACGATGTCCTGGCGGTGACCCCGTGCCGCAGCATCGACCTGCCCCAGATCGCGGTCAAGCCGCCGCAGTGGTTCACGCTTGACCAG
Organism: Streptomyces sp. NPDC058457; assembly: GCF_042720695.1. Lineage (NCBI taxonomy): Bacteria > Bacillati > Actinomycetota > Actinomycetes > Kitasatosporales > Streptomycetaceae > Streptomyces > Streptomyces sp. NPDC058457. The sequence goes on from NZ_JBHXLU010000123.1 coordinate 19,186, forward strand.
GCGCAGAGCATCCTGGACGAACTCCCCGCCGCGTGGCGGACGATGTGCCTGCTCGGCTTCTACACCGGACTTCGCTGGGGAGAACTCTCCGGTCTGCACCGCCACCGCATCGACCAGCGCCGCGCGCGACTGTTTGTGGTGGAGGTCAACAGCAAGAGCGGCATCAAGGAGTACCCCAAGAGCTCCAAGAGCCATAGAGAGGTCCCGCTACCGCCTCACGTCCTAGAGGCCCTCGAACGCCACATTCACCGGCTCGACCGGGACGCCGTGGTGTTCACCACCATCACCAAGGGCCGTGCCGGACGGCTCCTCGCCGACAGCAACTGGCGCCGGCTGACCTGGTGGCCCACCATCGAGGCCGCCTACTACTTCGACACCGACGGCGAGCAGCAACTCGTCCCGCACTACCCGCCGCACTCCATGCGCCACACCTGCGCCTCGTGGCTGGTCCAGAAGGGAGTCTCGCTCTACGAGGTCCAGCACCGCCTCGGCCACGAGAGTTTCCAGACCACCCAGCGCTACGCCCACCTTCAACCGGACGCGCACAAGGCGGTTCTTGGCGCCTGGGAACGCCTTGATGTGCCGCTCACCATCGCCGCATGAAGATCCTCTGTCCTGTCCCTTCACAGACAGGGCAGAGGCGCTTGCCTGAGCAGGCAGGGCTTGATCAAGTTCCGTAGGTGTCCGGGTTGTTGGTGATGCCCAGGATGGGGAGTGCTCGTTCGGGTTCATTGCGGATAGCCCAGGTGGTCTTGGCGATGTTGTCGGCTCCAAGGGTTTTCAGCACGCCGGTGGCGAGGGGGCTTCCTTGGGACGCCTTCCAGGAGCTGTACCCATACGGGGCACACGGTGCGCCCGACTGGTCCGGATGACCGCGCACGTTCCCGGCCAGACTCCCCGCAGGGGTTTATAACGGACCAGTAGCTTTGCATCGGCGTCACACCGGGAGCGCGGGGCACCCAGGAACTCCTCCCCGACCCCAAGAAGGAGCGGGATGGTTCCGGACCCGCGGTCCTCGCGCTGACGGACGTGCTACGACAACTCGTCGGCGCGCGTCCTTGCCAAATCGGAGGGTTGCCGGGGTTCCGGCAGGCCGGGAGCGGTGGAGGCGCTCCGCAGCCCCCTTGGCCCGGCGCCCCACGGCCGGCGGAGCCCCATCGCCTTCTGAGCCGCGGACACCATGTCGTGGCGCCCCGTCGACGCTGCTGCCAGCGCCTCCGCTCGCTCGGACGCGGACCCCGCGTCCTTCACTCGGCGCTGAAGACGAAGGAGCGCCTCGCCGGCGCGCACCACGTCGGGGGGCGACAGTAGACGCAGCCGCGTCAGCTGATTGCGCATCTCGCCGTACTGCCCGTCCATCGCCTCGGCCGATGAGATGTCAGGCGGCGTCGCCGACACCTTCGCGAGGTCGGAATGCTGCCAACTCGCCGCTAGGAACGCGACGAACGCGTCCGTCAGGGCCTCGCGCGCCCATTGACGTTTCTCCCTGCGTCCCCCGACGACCGTCGTCACCACCAACGTGGCGGCACTCGTCACCGCAGCGGCCCACGCCGCGTACCCACCCGCGTCCATCACTCCAGTATTCCTGGCCGCGTCCCGCCGTCCAACCTGAGTAGACGTCTCGTGCCCCACCTTGCACAAAGGTCGGCCAAGTAGGTTCGGACTCCGCATGGTTGGGAGGGGAAGGTTCTACGATCGGGCGGCATGACGCGCCTCTTTGAGCAGGACGGTACCGGCACCGTGGACGAGGAGGAGGTGAAGTGGCGGGAACGGGTGGCGCAGATCGTCGAGCGTGAGCTGGGCATGCCCGTGAAGATCACATACCTGGATAGCTTCGCCGACGGATTCACCGCCGCCCGCGTTATCCGCTGCGACCTGATGGGCGACGGCCGGGCCCGCCTGGAAGGCCAGTACATCCTGAAGGTGTCGGACGACCCCGACGACCGTCAGAACGAGGCGCACCGGCTCTTCACCGAGCGGCTCCGCCCCTTCGCCGACCGGCGCGTGCCGCCTCTGGAGCTCTCCGGACACGACGAACAGCTCCGCGTCGACATCTACAAAGTCGCTGGTGAGACGCGTGGCGTGCGCCCGGCCCGCGTGGCGACAACTGCGGTCTCGATCGATGCACTGTCGGAAGTGAGCCGCGAACTGCTGGAAGCGCAGTTCGGGCACCACGCCGGCGGCGGGCCCATGACCGTCCGGAAGACTCTCGAAGCATGGATGGGAGCGGGGTTCTTCGGCGGACAGAAGGGGGAGGCGCTTCGGGAGGCCCGGCGGTTGGCCGGCAGCGCCGGCACCATGTTCGCCTTCGCCACTCAGGTGCTGCCCGACCCCGTATCCGTGCTGGAGCAGGACAACGAACTCTCCGGCGAGGTCGAGTTCGTCATGCGAGGTTACAACCATGGCGACCTGCACACACGCAACATCCTTCTGGACGGGGCGAGTGCGGACAAGGTGGGATACTGGCTCATCGACATCGCCTGGGACGGTGGTGCACCGCTCCTGTACGACCATGCCTATCTGGAGACGGCCACCCTGCTCGTCGGGCAAGAGCTGCTGCGGCAACAACTCCCCCTCGAAATCCTCCAGGACTGCGACCTTCGCGACCCGAGAAGGGCCGTGCCCCTCGCGTGGGAGGGCAACGTCAGGCTCGTCGAGAGCATCCGCCGGGGCAAGGACGAAGCGATCGAGGCGCTCCAGCCGGCCCGTAAGGGATCGCTCCGGCACCAGTACCTGGTCGCGCGGCTCGGCGCCGCGCTGAACTACGCGGCCAAGCGGAAGTCACCGGACCAGCAGCGCGTCACGGCGTACCGGCTGGCCGGATGGGCCACACACCTCCTCCTCACCGAGTACCACCCGACGCTCCTGGAACGGGTTCTCGCCCATGCCCACCAGCTGCAGACCCTCGCGCCCGGCAGGGCAGCCGCGGCAGCCGGCGCGAAGGCGGCCGCGGAGGAGATGGCGGAACAGGTGAAGCCTTTCGTCGCCGACACCCATAACGGGTTCGACCGCTTCCTCGTCGTCGAGAACGGTGTGACACACGAGAATCTCGCCTGCCTGCCCGACCACCGCTGGTCGGTGATCATCGACCTCAACGCCAACAGCGAGACGACCGGCCTCGCCCACGGATTCGATCGGGAGACGGCCGAGCATCAGATCGTCGTCTCGGGACGGCACGGGGGGCCTGCACCCGGCCGCAACACGGTGTCGTGGCTGATGGCGGATGGCTGGGAGCGTCTGGGCGAACGAACGCCGCCGGACTTCCGGAGCTGGCGCTCGACCTATCAGGACCTCGTCCGCGAGGTCCTTGAGCGGCACAGCAGGAACAGCGTCAACCGTGCGGCCGCCGTCATGTGCCTCACCGCGGGAGACGAGCCGGACCAACGCGCGGAGCGGGTACTGGAGTTCATCGACGACCTCTACGAACCGCCGGTGAAGATCCTCCGCGCCAGACCCGGCGACGGACGGTTCGAGGCTCTCCTCAACGTCTTCGCGGACACCGGAGCCCTGCCGCGCCCCGAACGACTCGCCACGCTCCCTGGCGCGAAGGGGCCGATCCGTTTCTCCCGCCCCGGGCTCGCCGAACTGGAAGCCGACCTCGTCGTGCTGCACTCCCAGATCCTGGACGAGGAACTGCACGACCAGGCGGTCGACGCGTTCTGGAGGGGGCGCCCGGCGAACTGGCTGGACCTTGACGCCGGTCAGGACGTTCCCCGGGCGCTGCAGTCCTCGTTGCAGACTGCCATTGCCGACGTCCTGGGCCGCCAGAGCTCGGCCAGCTTCGAACTGTTCCACGCGCCCGGCGCGGGCGGCACCACGCTGGCCCGCCGCATCGCCTGGGACCTGCACCGCGAACATCCGGTGCTGCTGCTGCATCACTACAGCCCAGACACGGTCGAGCGCGTCGACAGCGTCTACCGGCGCACCGAGCGGTCGCTCGTGCTGGTGGCGGAGAGCGCCGACATGGGGCAGAGCGACCGGGAGGACCTCTACCGCAAGCTGCACGAGCGCAACACCCCTGTCGTGGTGCTCTGGGTGACGCGGAGTAACGACTCGGTGCCGGACAACTGGGACGGGCGCACCAACAACGTCATGTACCGCCTAGCCGAGCCGATGACCCGGGAGGAAGCGCGCGAGTTCCGCACCAGCTTCGGCCCCCGCGCCCGCTCCCCCAAGGCGAAAGCGGCGGTGGAGGCGCTGGTCCCATACCACGTACCGGACCAACAGGTGACCCCGTTCTACTTCGGTCTCTGCGCCTTCGAGACGGAGTTCTCGGGAACGGCGAAGTACGTGGAGAGCCACGTCAGCAAGTTCACCGATGAGCAGCGACGCGTGGCCTCCTACCTGGCCCTCGTGACCCGGTACGGACAGATCGGGCTGCCATACTCGCTCGTCCACCGGTGGATCACCGGAGAGTGGGGTGGGCATGCCGCGTCCCTCGCTGAGTACACGGCCGACCTTGAGAACATCCTCGGCGCGGACCTTCGTCACCTGGTCGTCGAGGACGGCCGACAACTGCGCATCCTGCACCCGTCCATCGCCGACACCCTCCTGGAGGTGCTTCTGGAGGCGAAGACGGGGGACGCCAGGTGGCCGTCGAGGCTGGCGAACACGGCCATCGAGTTCATTGGGCAGTTGGTCGGCCACCTCGGATCCGCCAACGTGGAGACGCGGGCGATCCTCGACAACCTCTTCATCCGTCGCGACAGATCAGGCTCGGGAACGCACCAGTTCGCCGAACTGATCAGAGCCTTCGGCACCGGTCAGCAGCCGGGCCGGGAGCAGGCGTACCGAATCTTCCAGGAGCTCACGCGTCGGTGCTCCGAAGAGCCGCACTACTGGCTGCACCTGGCTCGCTACCACCTGGACTTCAAAAAGCACGAGGACGGGCAGGCGGAGAAGTTCATCAACCGGGCGATCGAACTCTCCAAGGAACAGGACCACGTGCAGTTTCACGCCCTAGGGATGCTACACCGGGAGTGGGTGTACGCGGGACTGCGTCAATTCGGCACCGGTACCGGCCGCGAGGCCGCCCTTATCGAGCACGTACGCGACCGGTATAATGCGGCGCTCAGCGTGTTCGCCAGGGCCCGCAAGCTTAAACCGGAAGACGAGCACAACTACGTCTCTGCGATCCAGATGATCGTCAAGGTCCTCAGCAAGCTGGTCAGGGTCTCCCTGCACAAGAGCCTCGTCGACCTCCTGACCGCGGGCGGCGACGTCGGGAGCTGGGCGGACGAGCAGTTGAGGGTGGCGCTCTCGCTGCTGGACGAGTGCGAGTCGGTACGCCCCGACAGCGCCGACAGCCCGTACCTCCAGCGCTGTCGTGAGGAGATCGAGATCGCGCATGGCGAGATCGAGACCATGGTCCGGGCCTGGCGCGACGTGATTGTGAACTCCCGTAGTCGCTCGGGGCTGGCGCTGGTCTTGGCCCGAGAGTTCCTCAAGGAGCAGGGCCGCGACTGGAAGGAAACGCCCACCGAGGTCTTCCGGGCCGTCGTGGAGTTCTTCGACGCGGCGTTCGAGGAGTGTGGCGATCTCGCCGACCATGACGTGGAGTTGTGGTTCCGCTGCTATCGCAGACTTCCGGAGTACGACGACCTCGCCGCGCTGGAACGCCTCTCGATCATCGCCGGATTGCGTACCAGTCCGATGTGCAGCTACTACCTGTACGTCGTGCACTTCCTGCGCTGGCTCAACCAGGAGGAGTACTCGCAGGACGAGGCGCTGCGCCACTGCAACGAGGCCGCGCGGCTCAACCCCGGCCGCGACAGGCGGTGGAACTATGAGTGGGTGGCGCAGGGCGTGTCCGAGGGCCATGCGGCGGCGCGTCTGGCGAACTTCAGGGAGCTCGGGGAGTACCGGCCCACGAGCCGGGACTGGCAGCTTTCCGAGCAGGTCTGTCAGCGCGTCCGCGGCGTGGTCCGGCAGATCGAAGGGCAGCGCTCGGGGCAAGTCGCCGTGGAGGACGGCGACATGAAGGCGTTCTTCGTACCCCGTGAGGACTTCACGAACTTCGAGCATCAGGGGAAGGTGGTCGAGTTCGACCTCGGGTTCGCCCATGACGGACTGAGGGCCTGGCGCGTGGAACTCGCCCAGGAGCAGGAGTTGTTCCGTAATGCCGGGGCACGACTTCCGGAGGTGGCCGTACCGCCGGTGCCTCAGCTCTCCCCGGTCGGTTCGGCGCGAGCTGCCGGACAGGTGGGTTTCGCAGGACGAGTGCCTTCATCCTCACACACGCCGTCACCGGCGCCACGTCCGAGGCCCGTGGCATCGACGCCGGAGATTCGCCAGGAGGCCCGTCGGCGGGTGGAGACCGACGGCCCGGAGGAGGCAGGCCGGTTCGTCATCGGCCACCTGCTGTCCGCCGAGACCGGCGGACTCGATGTCACCTCCTTCCAGGTGGGCAAGGCCCTCACGGATACTCTCGGGAAGGAGACGTATCGACAACTGCGCGGCGGTGCCTCGCTCGGTGCCCTCGTGGAACGGCTCGGCTTTGCCGTGCGCCCTACGGCGAACGGACAGTTCGTGGTGGAGCCCGCAACGACGGGCTGACGGGGGGATCCCGGGGGCGTCAGCGAGGCCGAGGGGCGCGTGCGGTGTGAGGCCGTGGTCAGCTGGCGCCGGCCACTCGGCGCCTCCGGGCCGCATCGGTGGGGAGAACGAACCTGGCATCGGCAGGCCGCGACGGTCCTGGCCGCCGGGGCGCATTCCTGCCTGGTGGCAGGGTCGGACACGGTGAAGCGGGCGGAGAGTGGCGCGGTCTCCAGCGCCTGTACCTTCCGGCCGCGGGCCTCCAGGCCGGCGCGGAGCGTGGCGGCGATGTCGGATATCGGCGCCGGGTTCTCGGTGGCGACATCAAGGTCCTGGCTGGGGCGGTTCACGAGGCGGTGCGCCCGCACGACGTATCCACCGGTGAGAACCAGTGGATACGGTGAACTGAGCGCGCGATCACATCCGCCAGGAGCCGCGTATGCAGCTCCGGAATATCCGTCACGCGGCTGCCCGCGCGCGGGAGGCGAGCCGTGGGAAGACATCCTTCCTGCACGGCGCGCACGGTGCGGCCGACGAGGGTACGCAATACCGGCCACATCTGGAGGAGCAGTCCTGGTTTAGGTAGGCCCATGCGCTGGCGAGGCTTGCCCAGGTCGTATGACGTTATGCCGGACCAGTCCATGTGCAGCGGCAGCTCCACCACCCAGTGGGTAGGGCCGCGCAACTCATCCAGCGACTCCGGCAGACGCCGCCGGAACTTCTCCCGGTACAGCGCGAGGTCCTCGGCCTCCGCCCCCGAGAGGTTCTTCGGCTGGTGCGGGGCATGATGTACGAGCTGGTGTCCGGAGCCAGCGGGGGAAGACCAGCTGGGTGAGCTGACCGTGGCAGCCTGTGCGCCCCGAATAAGAGGGACGGACTGTCGGCCGTGACGCTCGTTTGACGCTCTGGGTGCCCGCGCGAGGGACAGCGAGCCGATAAATCGGCTCTGACCTGGTATTTTCCGAGACGAGCCCAGACCGACATCTTTCCGATGACCTCGCATGTGGAGTGCGTGGCGATCCTGGAACCTTCCGAAAAGGGCCACTGACCTGCCACTCTTCGATTTCTTTGCACTGCTCGACCTGTTTTGTGGCGTGGGAACAGGTGGAATCGTGCGACGTCCCGTGACCTGTGCATTCGTTTGAGGCGGCGGGTTCGTGATGGGAACGGGACATCGTTCGTATGTGCGGCGTGACGCATGAATGACGCACCGGCTGATGTCCCGTCAGGCGCCTACGGGGTCTGGACCAGATGCAGAGGCGAGGTCGGCGGCCGGGGCACCCACCGCGGATCGCCACACCACCGGCTGAGTCCTGGAGGATCGTGTCCGACGTGTACAGGTCCAAGCCCGCGCCGGAGCGCTGGGCGGGCGGTATGTCGCCTGCCGGTGGCGAAGAAGAAGGTCGCCTTCGCCCCCGAGTGGACAGCCTGTGCACCGCACATGCCGGTCGGCCACGGACCGTTCCGCGGATCAGCCTGCCCGATGCCGGCCCTGTCCCAGGCGCTGTCTCGGCCGTGGTCAGCTCTTTACGCCGAAGATCCTGAACTGGTAGGTGGTGGGAGTCGGGCCGCCGCCGTACTCCCGGAGGCAGGCGGCTGCCGGTCCCGCCCGGAACAGCGGGCTGGTCACTGTCAGGTGGTCCTTGCGGTACTTCCGGTCCACGGGTCCGGTGACGTCATCGAGCCGGCGGACCACCGCGGCCGGGTCTGCGCCGGGATGGCTCATCCCGACGCCGACTCTGTTGCTCATACGCTTTTGAATCCACGCACGAGCACGATCGTCGGATTCCCGCTCTCCATGGACCAACCTCTCCTTCGGACGACGGCCGACAGGAAACGGAGCGGGTGTCGGGTTCTTCCACACCATCCGGCCGACGACCACTTCTTCGAACCGCGATTGCAGGAAACGTCCGCCGACGCGGTGTCGACCACCGGAAGTGCCCGTACACGTCGGCCGACGCAAAGCTATGACGTCGCATTGGACGGGAATGGAATGAGACCGGGACCTGGTTCCGGGTGGCCTTCACAGATCATCCAGTCGACGTCAAGCCCGTTCGGCCAATCTGAGCACTCGGAGGACGGATGACTGGGGGGTGCGGATGGTGCCGGACGAGGAAGCCGATGTGGTGGTGATCGGGTCGGGTATGGGCGGTCTCGCGGTGGCGCGCACGATCGCGCAGTTCGGCGGGAAGCGTGTTCTCGTACTCGAACAGCACTACACGCCCGGCGGGATGACGCACGAGTTCTCCCGCGCCGGGCGATACCGGTTCGGTACCGGGCTGCATCACATGAGCGCGAGCGCCGGCCCGTTCCTCGGGTTCATGACGGACGGACGGGCGCAGCTGTCGCTCCTGCCGGACGAGTACGACGCACTGCACTTCCCGGGGTTCGATTTCGCTGTACCCGCCACAAAGGAACGGTTCCGCGAGCGCCTGAACGAACGATTCCCCGCCGAGGCGGACGCCATCGACGGCTTCTTCCGGACCACTCGCCGGGCCATGGCCGGGCTGGCTGCGCGCAATGTCTTCGCCTCGTTCCCCGCCGGCGTACGAAAAGCGGGTGCGCCCGTCGTCGAGCGGCTGTTCCCGTCGACGTTCCGGTCGTTGCGGGATCAGGTTCCCCGCAGTTTCCGCGATCCGCGTCTGCGCGCCGTTCTGGCCGCGCGGTGGGAGCTGTACGGCACTCCGCCGGCAGCGGGCGCGTTCGGCTGTCACGCGGCGGCCCCGTCGACCTTCTTCATGGAAGGCACCGCGCACCCCGTGGGCGGCCCGCACGAGCTCAACCGGGTCGTGCTGGAGATCCTGCGGCGGTACGGCGTGGTGCTGCGCTCCCGGCAGCGGGTCCATGAAGTCGTTGTCGAGGGCGGCAAGGTGGTGGGCGTCGACGTCGAGGACACCGCCACCGGCCGCCGCTACCGGGTGCGGACGGACACCGTCGTCTCGGCGGCCGGAGTGCGCGACACGTACGCCCTGATCGGGAAGAGCCACGAACTGGCGGAGCTGCCCGGGGAACGGTCGGCGGTCATGCTGCTTCTCGCACCGGACCGGTCGCCGGCCGGTGGAGTTGCTGGAACTCGTCGATCCGAAGGTGGTCGACCAGTGGCGCGGGACGCCCGAGGACGAACGGCCGGACAGCTACCGGAAGTTCAAGGACGAGCTGACCGGACGGCTGATCGCCCGCCTGGAGGAACGCCGGCCCGCGATCCCGCCCAGCGCACCGGAGTATTGCCTCGCCGCCCCGACGGCGTCGGTCGAGGGTTCCTCGTCCCCCGTCCCGTCCGCGATCAACTCCTGGTTGTCTTCGGCGAGTTCACCAACGGCCCAGGCTGCCGTCCGGTCGCGCACGGTGTCGTGGTCCCACACGCCGCGGGACAGGAAGTGCTGCAGCCGGGACGGCGACGTGTGCCCCAACGCCTCGGCGGGTGTCCAGCAGTTGCGGGTCTCAAGCCCCGTCAGCATCGCCTCGGTCACGTCCCTGGCCAGCAGCCGCGACTCCCGGAGCGGGAAACAGCCGGCCACCGCCGCCATCGCCGCCCTGAAACATTCGATTCACACTCCACCGGCTCTCGTGGCGCCTACGGCCACCGCGTCCTGATCTGTTGTCACAGACGATCATCATCGCGGCGGCCGTACTCGTTCCCACGGGCACCCCATCAGGCCGCTCACCAGCGCGAATCCGTCAACGATCAAGAACTGCAGCTGCCGGGGCAGTGATCCACACCACTCAAACTGCGATGGCAAAAGCTCAAGGTTCGATGGCACAGGACACGCGTTCCGCGGACACCCACGTGGTCGGCGAGGCCCGGCGCGCGGTCCGTGACGTCGCCGGACACGGATACGCGGGCATCGCCGTCCGCAGGTGAGGCTGGCCTGTGTCTGCACGCCGGCCGCTCGAACATCGAAAGACCATTGATCAGGAAGACCGCCATGGGAATTCTGACGCTCTCCACCCTCAACACGGTTGTCGAGCGGGCGCTGGCCCGCCACGGAGTCACGACGACGGTGATCACCCCGTTCCCGCTGCTGGACCGGCGGCGGGAGGCCGATCCGGACACCGAGTTCTTGGGCATCCACAAGTGGGCCGATCTACGGGAACTCCAGGACATCGCACACTCAGTGAAGAACGTGGACGCGGTGATGACCGTGGACGAGCAATGCGTCGCGGCCGCGGGATTCCTCAGGGACACGCTCGGAATCGGCGGCCAGTCCTATCGGGACGCGCTGAGGACGACCAACAAGCACCTCATGAAGGCGGTGGTCGCGGCCGGCCCGAACCCCGTTCCGGTGGCCGAGCACGAGGTCGCGCATACGATCGACGACGTGCGCGCCGCCGGCGCGCGGCTGGGCTACCCGCTGATCCTGAAGCCGCTGTCCGGATTCGGGGCCGTCTCCACCTTCAGGGTCGACAGCGAGGAACACCTCCTGGAACTCGCCTCGGAGAAATCGTTCGAGCAGCAGGTGCCCGAGCCGTCGGGGCGGGCGTCGGCGTCGGCGGGCGTGTTCCAGGGGCTGCTGTCGAACGGGAGCGCCGGCTTCGTCGTGGAGCGCCGCATCGACGTGGCGAGTGAGTTCTTCTGCGAGATGCTCTGGTCCGGGGGCCGTTCCCTGATGACGGTCACGGCCCAGTACTCCGCACCCGTGCTCGACCTCGTCGGCAGGGCCAGCGGCCTGGTGACGCTGGACCCCCGCTCGGACGAGCACGCCGCCGTCGTGGACCTCTCCGTCAGGGCGTGCGCCGCGCTGAACCTCACGGACGGGTTCGCCCACTGCGAGATCATGCGGGACTCCCTCGGACAGTGGTGGTTCGGCGAGGTCGCGGCCCGGCCGGGCGGCCAGGAGATCGGCGGTCTCACGTCGCGGCTCCTCGGCTACGACATCCACGACGTGATCGCGGCGATGGCCCGCGGCGAGCAGCCGAAGATCGGCAGCGTGTACCGCTGTCCCCAGCTTGCCAGTTCGGTCCCCCTTGTCCCCGTCGGCCGCGTGCTGCGGGTGCCCGACCGGGAGGACGTCCTCGCGTGGGACGGTGTCGTGGACGTGGAGATCATGTGCCGGCCGGGTGACGTGGGCTCCGGTTCGCACCACTCGACGGACGCGGCCGCCGCGTACATCTTCTTCGAACCGACGTCGCCGCGGAACGCCCTTGACGAGATGGCGCGGTTGGCGTCGTCCTTCACGATCGAGACCGCGGCATGAGCCGCGCCCAGGAAGGCACCCACCTCATGCACCCCCGGAATGCCACGACCGAACCCCACGCGGAGAGTTCGGACTTGGACATCGTCGTCCTGGACACCGGCAACCCCGTCCTGGCGGACGCCCTGCTCGCGCGCGGCCACCGCGTGTCCTTCGTCGTCCCGAACGCGAGCGCGGACCTCTACGGCGGCCGGTACCCGGGCGTTCCGGTCCACGGCGTGAGCAGGTGGGACGACCGGGACGAGATGAGGCGGCTTGCCCGGGAACTGGGCTCCGTCGACGTGGTCACCACAATCGATGAGCAAGCCGTGGTGGCCGCCGCGGTCCTACGCGAAGCGGTCGGGGCGCCCGGTATGGGCGTGGACGACGCCCTCGCCTACACCAGCAAGGCCGTGGCCAAGCGGCGTTGCGCCGCGGCGGGCGTGCCCACGGCGGCCTTCCGCGTCGTGCACCACGCGAGCGAGATCGCGGGGGTCGCCGAGGAGATCGGCTACCCGCTGATCGTCAAGCACGAGGCCGGCATCGGCACGCTCAACACCTTCACCGTCCGCGGCCCCGATGACCTGGACCGCCGCCTGGCGGAGGGTGCGTTCGACGTGGCGGTGGACGACCCGCTGGGGCGGTTCAGCGCCGGGACCGTCGCCCGCAGCCTCCACGCGTCCGGCGGGTTCGTCGTGGAGCAGTACCTCGACGTGGCGGCGGAGTACTGCTGCGACCTGTACCGCTACGTGGACGCGGAGAGCGGGGAGGAGGAGATCCTCGTCGCCGCAGTGGGCAGGTACAGCGAGCCCTGCCTCCGGATCGTCGGCAGGGAGTGGCACCAGACGTTCCTTCCCCCCGGGAGCAGGGAGGCCCAGGAGGTCCGCGCGGTCGCCGTCCGAGGTGTCCGCGCGCTGGGGAAGCTGACCGGCGCAACCCACTGCGAGATCCTGCGGACGAAGGACGGCCGGCTCTGGTTCGGGGAGGCCGGCGCGCGGCCCGGCGGGGCCGGTATCTGGCACGCCACGAACGCGATGTACGGGCACGACGGCGTGGCGGCGCTGGCCGCGATGGCCGTCGGGCAGCGCCCGGAGATCCCCGCCGCGCCGGTGCACGACACGGTGGCCAACATCCTGGTCGTACCCGAGCCCGGAGTCGTGCGTTCCGCGCCGACCACAGAGGAGGTGCTCGGCATCCCCGGTGTGGTGGATGCCGACATCCGCCTGGTGGTGGGCGAGCCGGTACCGGCCGGGATCGGCACGATCTCGGCCGGCGGCAGGATCGTCTACGTGCCGAGGGTTGCCGACGAGGTGGAGGCCGAAGTCGCCGAGTTGCGGCAGAGGTTGGGTATCACCGTCGAACGTGCCGAGGGGGCTGAATTCTGAACGTACCTGGGCGCGCCCTGAACGTGCCGGGGCGCGCCGGGCGTTTCCCAAGCGCGGGCGCCGAGCGTCGCGTTCACGTCGCGGTCGGCGTCGGACCCGGGACGGGCGCCGCCGTCGGCCGCGTCCGGGCCGCCCTGCGCCACAGCAGCGCCGGCCACAGCCCCGCCGCCGTGGACGCGGCCCCCATCAGGGCCATGGCGGCTGCCGGGCTCTGCCATTGTGCGAGGAGTCCAGCCGCGCCGGTGCCGAGCCCCTGGACAGTGAGGTTCATGGCCGACGCCGTGCCCATCCCCTGGGCGCGGTGGTCGTCCGGCAGCAGCTCCACCAGCGTGGATACCGAGATCACCACCTGGATGCACCACAGCGCGTTGCCGACTGCGAACGCCGCCGCGGCCAGGCCGATGCCGCCGCCGGGGAGCAGGATGGCGACGAGCGGCAGACCCGTGGTGAGGCACAGCAGCGGCAGGTGGTCCGCGTACCGGTGGGTCGGCACGAACCGGTGGAACGCCCACAGGCCGATCACCGCGCCTACACCCGTACTCGCCAGCAGGATGCCCACCCAGACGGTTGTGTGGCCGAGTTGGCTGACGTACGGCGCCGCCAGGGCCTCGGGCGCGATGTAGAAGACGCCGAGCGACGCGGCCAGCAGGATCGCCCGCCGCCGTGGTTCGCCCCACAGGACGGTCAGCCCGCCCGCCATCGATCCGGCCTTCGCTGACGCCCTCGTAGCGGGCCGCGGCTTGACGAAGCACCCGTAGAGGCCGAATGCCGCCACGAACGTGGCGGAGTTGAAGGCGAGGCACACCTGCGGGCTCAGCTCCGCGGCGCACACGCCGCCGAAGGCGAAGCCGAAGATCTGCGCTGCCTGCGTGGTGATCTGTCGGACGGACATGCCGACCGGGTACTGCTCGGCGCTCAGGATCTCCCGCAGCAGGGTGAGTTGCGCCGCGGTGTACGGCCCGCCGAGGAACGATGTGACGGCCACCAGCAGGCACAGGACGGCGAACGGGATCCCGGGGATCGCCATCGCGCCAACTGCGGCGGCCCGGGAGATGTCCACGGCCATGACGACGCCGCGGCGTGAGCGCCGGTCCGCCGTGTGCGACAGCGCGAGCGCGCCGAGCACCGTCGGCATGTAGGTGAGTGCGTACGCGAGGCCGGTCCAGGCCGCCGATCCCGTCCGGTCGAAGACGAGGATCGCCAGTGCGACGCGGGCGAGTTGGTCGCCGAAGTACGAGATGAGTTCGGCGACCCATGCGGCGCGGAACTCGGACGACGCGAACAGGGACCGCAGGGGGGACGTGCCGGGGGGAGGAGAGTGCACGGAAGTACCGCCGATTCTTGGCCTTGCGCCCGAACAGGTTCCGGCGAAGCGAGTGGTGCCGATGGCGGCATCGCGCTTTGTCGGCTTCATGTCCGCAGGCTGGTTCACCGTGCTTGACAACAACGGAGCCGGCGGTGAAGCGGCTCCCGTCGGGCGCCCGGATTTCTGTTCAGTGCTCGTCAAGTAGGCGGCTTTACGCTGACCCGCGATCACCACTGAGAACACCGGCTATCGAAGGGTGTATCGACGACGACACCTCGCCGGGGGCTGTTGGCCGGATCCGCCGCGGTCGTGGTGGGCGCCGCACTGGACGCGCCTGCCGCGCAGGCACACACCGGAAGCGGCAGTGGCAGCGGTCAGAAGCCCACCGTGGTAGTCGTGCACGGCGCGTTCGCCGACGCCTCCGGCTGGAACGGGGTCGCCTCCCGGCTCATCCGCGACGGCTATCCGGTCATCGCGTCGCCCAACCCCTTGCGCGGCATGGCTTCCGACTCCGCCCATCTGGCCGGCATCCTCGCGACCCTGAGCGGCCCGCTCGTTCTCGTCGCGCACTCCTACGGCGGGATCGTCGTCACGAACGCCGCGGCCGGCAACCCGAACGTGAAGGCGCTGGTCTACGTGGCCGCGTTCGTACCCGATCAGGGCGAGACACTGCTGGGCCTGCAGACGAAGTACCCGGGAAGCAGACTCAGTGAGGAGACGCTGGACTTCCGTCCCTGCGGTGAGGGTTTCGTCGACGGCTACATCAAGAAGGAGCTCTTCCACGACGTGTTCGCCGGGGACCTGCCGAAGGCGACCGCCGAGCTGATGTGGGCCGGCCAGCGGCCGGCGGACGTGCGCACCCTCGACGGGCCTGGGCGGTCTGTCGGCCGTCGTGGTGGCGATGGTGGCGGCACTGACCGTGCTGCCCGCCCTGCTCGCCGTCCTCGGTCCCCGGGTCGAGGCGCTCTCGGTGCGGTGGCTGCTGCGCCGCCCGCCGCCGGCTCTCCCGCGGGACGAGGTGGCGCACGGGTTCTGGTACCGCCTCGCGCACAGCATCATGCGCCGCCCGGTCGTCTACGCGACCGGGGTGCTCACGGTCCTGTTGC
>NZ_JBHXLU010000124.1:0-34540 GCF_042720695.1 Streptomyces sp. NPDC058457
CGGGGGCGCGGGGGTCGGGGGGGGGGGGGGCGGCCCGGGGGGGGCGGGGGGGGGGGGGGGGCGCCGCCGCGCCGCGGCGGGCCGCCCCCCGCGCCGGGGTGGGGGCCTCGAAGAGGTCGCGGATGGCGAGTTCGGCGCCCAGTTCGGTGCGGGCGCGGCTGACCAGCCGGGTGGCGAGCAGCGAGTGGCCGCCGAGGTCGAAGAAGTTGTCCTCCGCACCGGCCGCGGGCAGCCCGAGCACCTCCGCGAACAGGCGGCAGAGCACCTCCTCCTGCGGGGTGCGGGGGCCGCGGCCGCCGCCGAGGGCGACGGCGGGTTCGGCCTCCGGCAGGGCGCGCACGTCCAGCTTGCCGTTGGCGTTCATGGGCAGGCCGTCGACGGTGACGAAGGCGGCCGGGACCATGTACTCGGGCAGCTCCCGGCCGAGGTCCGCGCGCAGCCGCCGGACCAGGGCGCTGGTCTCGCGGGCGGCGGTGGGATCGTTGGCGTAGGGGGCGGTGCCGCCGCCGGGGCGGAACAGGCCGCCGGTGAGCCGGTGTCCGGCGGTCAGGAAGACGGCGTCGTAGGTGCCGGTCCGTGCCGACCAGGTGGTCAGCACGCGGTATCCGGCCTCCGCGCCGAGCGCGTGCAGGGTCTCCGGGTCGACGCCGTCCTCGCGGGTGCGGCCGTCGGGGATGCCGGTGACGCGCAGGGCGGCGGGCCGCTCGGCGCCGGGGCGTTCGCCGACCCGCGCGGTCAACTGCCGGATGCCGTCGAGGAGGCCGCCGACGGCCTCGGACGTCAGGCCGCCGCGGGCCAGTTCGCCCACGGTGTGGGCCGTGCTCCACTCGACCGTCGGCGCGTCGTCGAGGCGGACGTCGGGCTCACCGGCGTACAGGACGACGTCGTAGCGGTGCCGGGTCAGCTCGTTGTGGTGGCGGCCGCGCTTGGTGCGCAGGTCGACGCCGTGGCCGAGGGTGGTGAAGTAGTCGGGATCGACCAGGAGTTCCTTCTCCAGGCGCAGCCCGCGCTCCACCGCCCGCTCCAGGTCGGCCTCCGCCGTGCCCCGGGCGTGCTGGATCTCGGTGTGGAAGGTGCGGGCCAGCCGCAGGTTGCGGACGTCTCCGACGAACAGGGCGCCGCCCGGCGCGAGCAGCCGCATGGCGCCGTCGATGACGGCGGTGAGGTACTCGATGCTCGGGAAGTACTGGATGACGGAGTTGACGACGATCGTGTCGAAGTGGCCGGCGGGCAGGCCGCTCAGGTCGTCGGCGGGCCGGCACCGCAGTTCCACCCGGGAAGCCAACTCCGGGTCCCGGGCCCTCAGGTCCGCGCCGATCTTGCGGATGACCGGGGCGGCGAAGTCGGTCGCCCAGTACTCCACGGCGTCCGGGGCGAGCCGGGACAGCAACAGGCCGGAGCCGACGCCGATTTCGAGGACGCGGCGCGGGTTCAGGGAGCGGATGCGGGCGACGGTGGCCGCACGCCACTCGTGCATCTGCTCGAAGGGGATGGGCCGGCCGTCGTAGGAGCTGTCCCAGCCGTCGTACTGCTCGGTGAAGACGGCGGTGCCGATCTCCTCGTACTCGTCGGAGTAGATCTCCTGCCACTCCCCCACCTGCGCGGCCTCGGCGGCGGTGCGGTCGGCGGGGTCGGCTCCGGAGGGTACGACGTAGCCGACGAGGCGTTCGTCGCGGACCACGACGGCGGCCTGGGAGACCAGCGGGTGGCGGCTGAGGGCGGTCTCGATCTCGCCGGGTTCGATGCGGTAGCCGCGGATCTTGACCTGGTCGTCGGTGCGGCCGAGGAAGTCGAGGTTGCCTCCCCCGGCCTCCGGCCGGGAGGACCCCCAGGGAGCGCGGCGCACCAGGTCGCCGGTGCGGTACATGCGCTCGCCGGGCTCCCCGAACGGGTCGGCGACGAACCGCTCGGCGGTCAGGCCGGGCCGGTCGAGGTAGCCGCGGGCCAGGCCGATCCCGGCGATGTACAGCTCGCCGGGCACGCCGTCGGGCACCGGGCGCAGCCAGGCGTCCAGGATGTGCGCGCGGGTGCCGCGGATGGGCTTGCCGACGGTGGGGGTGGCGCTGTCGAGGGTGCCGCCGCCGAGGGTGTTGATGGTGTACTCGGTCGGCCCGTACAGGTTGTAGCCGTAGGTGCCCTCGGTGTCGCGCAGGGCCGCCCACACCGTCTCCGGGACGGCCTCGCCGCCGAGCAGCACGAGCGGCGGGACGTGGCCCGTGAGCAGGCCCTGCTCGATCAACAGCCTGGCGTACGTGGGCGTGACGTTGACGACGTCGATGCGGTGCTGCTCGCAGTAGGCGACCAGCGCCTCCGCGTCGCGCCGCAACTCCTCGTCGCAGACGTGCACTTCGTGGCCCTCGACCAGCCACAGCAGTTCCTCCCACGACATGTCGAAGGCGAAGGACACGGTGTGCGCGATCCGCAGCCGTCGGCCGCCGGCCGCGGCGATCGCGGGCTCGAAGATCTCCTTCTGGTGGTTGAGCTGCATGTTCGTCAGGCCCCGGTAGGGGGTGACGACACCTTTGGGACGGCCGGTGGAGCCGGAGGTGTAGATGACGTAGGCGGGGTGTTCCAGGCTGAAGCGGCGGCGGACGGGGGTGTCAGGGAGGCCGGCCAGTTCATCCTGAACCACCGGGTCGTCGAGCAGGACGCGCGGCAGGTCGTCGCCGTCGAGGGTCGCGGAGACGGCGGCGGTGGAGAGCAGGAGCAGCGGGCGGGCGTCGGTCAGCATCAGGGAGAGCCGGTCGGCCGGGTGGTCCAGTTCCAGGGGCAGGTAGGCGGCGCCGGTGCGCAGGACGGCGAAGAGCGCCACCACCATGTCCAGGGAGCGGCCCAGGCCGAGCGCGACCACGCGTTCGGGACCGGCCCCGCGCTCGATGAGCAGCCGGGCCATCCGGTTGACGGCCGCGTCGAGTTCGGCGTAGGTCAGCGCGCGCTCGCCGAGGACGAGGGCGCGGGCGTCCGGGGTGCGCTCGGCCTGGGCGGCGAGCAGGTCGGCGATGGTCTCTTCGGGGACCTCGACCCGTCCGGCCGCCCGTTCCTCGCGCAGCGCCGCGTGTTCGGCGGGGAGCAGCGGGTCGAGGGAGCCCACGGGTGCCGTGAGGTCGGCGGTGAGGCGCTCGACGAGGAGGGTGAAGCGGTCGAGCAGGGCGCGGGCCCGGTCGGCCGGGACGAGGTCGGGCCGGTGGGTGAGGGTGACCGTGATCCGCTGCCCGGGGGTGATGACGAGGTTGGCCGGGTAGTGGGTGGCGTCGACGTTGGCGACGGCGGTGGCGCCGTGCCGGGTGCGCAGCTCTTCGAGCCGGTCCTCGGTGTCGTTGTTGCGCAGCACGAACAGCGTGTCGAACAGCTTGCGGTGCCCGGTCTCGGCCTGGAGGACGCCGAGGCTGAGATGCTCGTACGGCATCAGGTCGAGGCGCTCGCCCTGGATTCGGCGGAGCAGGTCGAGGACCGGCTCGGCGGGGTCGAAGGCGATCCGGGTGGGGACGGTGTTGAGGAACAGGCCGATGATGTTCTCGACGTCGTGGACCTCGCTGGGCCGGCCGGCGACCGTGGTGCCGAACACGACGTCGGAGCGGCCGGTCGCGGCGCCGAGGGTGAGACCCCAGGCCGCGTTGAGCAGGGTGTTCAGGGTCAGGCCGTGAACGCGGCCGGTCTCCCGGAGCCGGTCTCCGAGTTCGGCGGGGAGGCGTACGTCGAGCTGGTCGGGGATGACCGGTTCGAGCCCGTCGGCCGCCGTCGGGGCCAGCAGGGTGGGCTCCTCCAGGCCGGTCAGCGCGGTGCGCCAGGCAGCGGTGGCGGCCGGGTCGTCCTGCTGGTCCAGCCAGGTCAGGTAGTCCCGGTAGCTGCCGGGGGCGGGCAGCGCGGAGGCGTCACCGCCGGTCTCGTACAGGGCGAAGAACTCGTCGAGGAAGAGCCAGGCCGACCAGCCGTCCCAGAGGATCAGGTGACGGCCGATGACGAGACGGTCGCCGCGCCCGGCGCCGAGGCGCAGCAGGAGCAGCCGGAACAGCGGGGGCGCGGACAGGTCGAACCGCCGGTTGCGCTCGGCCTCGGTCAACTCCCGTACCTGCTCGTCCTGTTCGGCGACGGGAAGGTGGGAGAGATCGACCTCGTCGAGCGGGATCTCCGGTGTTTCCGGGGTCTCGACGATGAACTGCACCGGCTGGTCGAGGCCTTCGCTGGTGAAGCCGGCGCGGAGACCCGGGTTGCGGTCCAGGAGCGTGCGTGCGGCGGCGCGCAGCCGGGCCGGGTCCAGGCCGGTGGCGAAGTCGAAGGTCTCGTGGACGGTGTAGACGTCCAACGCGCCCTGGTCGTAGGCCGAGTGGAAGAACAGGCCCTCCTGGAGGGGGGCCAGCGGCCAGACGTCGGCGACGGCGGCCGGGGCGGCGAGGGCGCGGATCCGGGCGTGTTCGGTGTCGGTGAGGGTGAAGGCGGCAGCGGAGGGCGCGGCTTCCGTGGTGGTACCGGCGGTGGCCGCGAGGGCGGCGGGCGTGCGG
Source organism: Streptomyces sp. NPDC058457 (assembly GCF_042720695.1). Lineage (NCBI taxonomy): Bacteria > Bacillati > Actinomycetota > Actinomycetes > Kitasatosporales > Streptomycetaceae > Streptomyces > Streptomyces sp. NPDC058457. Next base: position 4,500 of record NZ_JBHXLU010000124.1, read on the forward strand.
TGGGTGAAGACGTCCCGCGGGCTGAGGTCCAGCCCGGCCGCACGGGCCCGGCTGGCGACGCCGATGGAGCTGATGCTGTCGCCGCCGAGCCGGAAGAAGTCGTCGTCCGGGCCGACGTCGGCGATGCCGAGGACGGCGGCGAAGACCTCGGTGAGCCGCCGCTCCACGGGTCCCGCGGGTTCGCGGCGGGCGGCGCGCTCGGCCTCGGGGGCGGGCAGCGCGGCCTGGTCCAGCTTGCCGCTCGGGGTGAGCGGCAGGTCGGCGAGGACGACGTACGCCTCCGGGACCAGCGGTGCGGGCAGCGCCTCGGCGAGGGCGGCGCGCAGTTCGGCGGGGTCGGCGACGGCGCCTGACGCCGGAACGGCGTAGGCGACCAGGTGCTGGTCGCGGACGACCACGGCACCGCGCGCCACCGCCGGGTGACGGGTCAACGCTGCCTCGATCTCGCCGAGTTCGATGCGGTTGCCGCGCAGCTTGACCTGCCGGTCGGTGCGGCCCAGGTAGTCGAGGGTGCTGTCCGGGCGGCGGCGCACCAGGTCGCCGGTGCGGTACATGCGGGCGCCGGGCTCGGCCGCGTACGGGTCCGCCACGAAGCGGTCGGCGGTGAGCGCGGGGCGCCGGTGGTAGCCGCGGGCCAGCTGGACGCCGGTCAGGTAGAGCTCGCCGGGCACCCCGTCGGGCACCGGGCGCAGGAAGGCGTCCAGGACGCGCAGGCCGGTGTTCCACACGGGCCGCCCGATGGGCACGGTGGTGCCGGGCGCCCCGTCGTAGGCGTGGTGGGTGACGTCGACGGCGGCCTCGGTGGGGCCGTACAGGTTGTGCAGCGGTACGCCGGTCAGGTCGCGCCAGCGGCGGGCCGCCGTACCGGACAGGGCCTCGCCGCTGCTGAAGACGCGGCGCAGGCTGCCTGCCCACGCCGGATCGGCGGTGACCTCCTCGGCGGCGAGGAACGCGTCCAGCATCGACGGCACGAAGTGCATCGTCGTCACGCCCTCGGCCCGGATCAGCCGGGCCAGGCAGGCGGGGTCGCGGTGCCCGTCGGGCGCGGCGAGCACGACCGCGGCGCCCTCGTGCAGCGCCCAGAAGAACTCCCAGACGCTGACGTCGAAACCGGACGGGGTCTTCTGCAGCACCCGGTCGTCGGCGCCGAGTGCGTACGTGTCCTGCATCCAGGCGAGCCGGTTGCCGATGGCGCGGTGGGTGACTACGACGCCCTTGGGGCGGCCGGTGGAGCCGGAGGTGTAGATGAGGTAGGCGGGGTGGTCGAGGGTGAGGGGTGTGGTGTCCGGTACCTCCCCGTGGACGTCGCCCTCGTCCTCGACGTACACGACCTCCAGTCCGTCCACCGCGGGCAGGCGTGCGGCGTCCCGTGCCGTGGTGACGACGGTCCGGGCGCCGGAGTCGGTGAACATGTACGCGATGCGGTCGGCCGGGTAGTCGAGGTCGACCGGCAGATAGGCGGCGCCGGACTCCAGCACGCCGAGCAGCGCGACCATCAGCTCGGCCGAGCGCGGCACGGCGACCGCGACGAACTGCTCGGGCCCGGCGCCGCGGGCGCGCAGCCGCCGGGCCAACCGATCGGCGCGGGCGCCGAGTTCCGCGTAGGTGAGGGCGGCGCCCTCGAAGACGACCGCGGTGGCGTCGGGGGTACGGGCGGTCTGGGCGGCGATGGCGGCGGGCAGGGTGGTCGCGGGTACGGCGCGCTGCTCGCCCTCCAGGTGTACGTGCTCGCCCTCGATGAGCAGGTCCAGGGCGGCCACCGGGCGTGCGGTGTCCTCGGCGAGGGCGTCCAGGACCTGGGTGAGCCGGTCGGCGAGCAGGTGCACGGCCTCACCGGAGAGCCGGTTCGCGTGGTGCTTGAGGCGCAGGTCGAGCCGGCGGCCGGGCTTGACGACGAGGGCCAGCGGATAGTGCACGGCGTCGTGGAAGGCGTGCCCGGCCAGCCGGACCGTGCCGGTGGGGTCGGCGAGGTTCGGTTCGGCGGGGTAGTTCTCGAACACCACCAGGGTGTCGAAGAGTTCGCCGCCCGCGTGCCCGGCGGCCCGCTGGATCTCGGCGAGGCCGAGGTGCTGGTGGTCCAACAGGGCGCTCTGCTCCTGCTGGAGGCGCTCCAGGACGGTGCCGAGGGTGTCGGCGGGGGCCCAGCCGACCCGGGTGGGCAGGGTGTTGATGAAGAGGCCGACCATCGACTCGATGCCGGGCACGGCGGCGTCGCGGCCGGAGACGGTGGTGCCGAAGACCACGTCCTGGCGGCCGGTCAGCCCGGCGAGGAGCAGGCCCCAGGCGGCCTGGACGACCGTGCCGAGGGTGACGCCGTGTTCGCGGGCGCGGGCGGTGAGCCGGGCGGTGGTGCGCTCGGGCAGCTCGACGCGGAGCTGGGCGGGCTCGATCGGCCCGGCGGCCGGGGTCTCGACCAGCCGGGTGGGCTCGTCGATCCCCGCGAGGGCGGTGCGCCAGGCGTCCCGGGCGGCCTCGCGGTCGGCGCCCGCGACACGGGCCAGGTAGCCGCGGTACGGGGCGACTTCGGTAAGCGGGGCGGGCTGATCGCCGTAAAGGGCGAGGAGTTCGCGGTGCAGGACCGGCAGTGACCAGCCGTCGGCCACGATGTGATGGAAGGTCAGTACCAGTCGGCTGCGGTCCGCGCCGAGGCGGACCAGGGCGCAGCGCAGCAGCGGCGGCCGGGCGAGGTCGAAGCGACGGGCGCGTTCGTCGGCGGCGACGGCCTCGGCGAGGCCCGCGCGGACGGCGGCGTCCTGCGCGGACAGGTCGACCTCGTGCCACGGCACGTCGAGGCCGGTGGCGACGAGCTGGGCCGGGCGGCCGCCCGGGAGCTGGCGGAAGCAGGCGCGCAGCGGGGCGTGCCGGTCGAGGAGCCGCTGGGCGGCCTGCCGCAGGAGGCCGCCGTCGACGGGTCCGGCGAGTTCGATCACCTGCTGGACCACATAGGCGTCGTGCTCGGCGCCGTCCACGAGGGCGTGGAAGAAGAAGCCCTCCTGGAGCGGGCCGAGCGGCAGGACCTCGGCGACCGTGAGGGGGTCGTCGCCCTGGAGTGCGGCGAGTTCGTCGGCGGTCGGCGGGTCCCAGGGGGCGTCGGCCGGGTCCTCGGAGCCGTCGGTGGTCCGGGAGACGGTGGCGAGCTGGGCGACCGTGCGGTGCCGGAAGACGTCCCGCGGGGTCAGCTCCAGACCGGCCCGGCGGGCCAGGACGAGCAGCTGGATGGCGACGATGCTGTCCCCGCCCAGGGCGAAGAAGTCGTCGTCCACGGTGACCGAGGGCACCCGCAGGGCGCGTGCGTACAGGTCGCACAGCAGGCGTTCGCGTTCGGTGCGCGGGGCCCGGCCGGAGCTGAGCAGGCCGTAGTCCGGGACCGGCAGGGCGGCGGAGTCGAGCTTGCCGCTGGGGGTGACGGGGAGCCGGTCCAGCGGGACGAGGGCGGCCGGGACCATGTACTCGGGCAGGAACTCGGCGGCGTGCGCGCGCAGCCCGGCCATCAGCGCGGTGACGTTGCGGAACGGCGCCGGGCGGTTGGCGTGCGGGTGGGCCTGCCCGGGGACGTACAGCGGGCCGAGCGGGGTGTCGTCGCCGCGCGCGAACACGGCGTCGAGGCTGCCGTCGTCGGCGTCCGCGGTCCAGGTGAGCGCGGCCCGGTAGCCGTGCCGGGCGGCGGTCTCGTGCAGGGCCTCCGGGTCGACGCCGGCGCTGCCGGTACGGCTGCTGTCGTCGAGGGCGCCGAGCGCGGCCAGGTCGGGGGCGAGGCGGGCGTTGGGGATGCCGGTGACGCGGAGGCGGGCGGCGGGGTCCGGACCGGCGAGCCGCCGGCCGAGGGCGTCCGGGCTGCCGAGCGCGGACCAGGGAACCGGGCGCGAGGCGTCCTGGGTCGGCTCGGCGCCGGGCCGCAGCACGACGTCGTACCGGTACCGGGTCAGCTCGTTGTGGTGGACGCCCCGCTTGATCCGTACGTCTGCCGTGAAGCCGTCCAGGGTCGCGAAGTAGTCGGGATCGACCAGGAGTTCGCCCTCCCAGGCCACGGCCCGGTCGACCGCGGCCCGCAGGGCCTCCTTCTCCTCGGTGTGGCCGCGGCCCGACTCGATGGCGGCGGCCAGCGTCCGCAGCAGCCGCAGGTTGCGCACGTCGCCGATGAACAACGACCCGCCGGGCGACAGCAGTCGGGCCGCCGAACGCAGGACGTCGGTCAGGTAGTCGGCGCCCGGGAAGTACTGGGCGACGGAGTTGACGACGATGGTGTCGAAGTGGCCTTCGGGGAGGCCGGTCAGCTCATGTGCGGGCCGGGCGTGCAGGGTGACCCTGCCGGCCAGTTCCGGTGCGGCGTCGACCTGGGCGCGCAGCGCGCGTACGGCCTCCTCGGAGAGGTCGGTGCCGACGTACTCGGCGCAGTCGGGGGCGATCCGGGAGAGCAGCAGGCCGCTGCCGACGCCGATCTCCAGGACGCGGCGGGGCCGCAGTTCACGGATCCGGGCGACGGTCGCGTCCCGCCACTCGCGCAGGTCGGCAAGCGGGATGGGCAGGCCGTCGTACATGCTGTTCCAGCCCGCGAAGTTCTCCTCGAAGCCGTCGGATCCGGCGGCGGAGTAGAGGAGTTCGTGCAGGTCCTTCCAGTCGGACACGGCCTCGGCGAGCTCGGCGGTGCCCTCCAGGGAGGGCACGACGTAGGCGGCGAGGCGGCGGTCGCCGGGGCGGTCCTCGCGGACCACGACGGCGGCCTGGTCGACGGCCGGGTGGGCGCGCAGCACCGACTCGATCTCGCCGGGCTCGACACGGAAGCCGCGGATCTTGATCTGGCTGTCGACGCGGCCGTGGAACTCAAGGCGTCCGTCGGACTTCCAGCGGACCAGGTCGCCGGTGCGGTACAGCCGTTCGCCGGGCGGGCCGAACGGGTCGGCGACGAACCGCTCGGCGGTCAGCGCGGGCCGGCCGAGGTAGCCGCGGGCGAGTCCGGCGCCGCCGAGGTACAACTCCCCCACCACACCGGCGGGTACGGGCCGCAGCCGCTCGTCGAGGACGTAGGCGCGGGTGCCCGGGTCGGGGACGCCGATGGGCACGATGGTGCCGGCCGGGGTGTCCGGGTCGCAGCGGCCGAGCGTGGAGTTGGTGGTGGCCTCGGTGGGTCCGTAGGCGTTGAACATCATCCGGCCGCGCGCGTAGCGGCCGACCAGTTCGGGCGAGACGCGCTCGGTGCCCGCCAGCAGGGTTGCGGTGGGCGGGAGTTGCACGTCCTCGGGCATGGCCGCGAGCAGGGCGGGCGGCAGGATCATGAAGGTGATGCCGTGCTCGTCGGCGTAGTCGGCCAGGGGCGCGCCGGGCACCCGGCGGTCGGCGGGTACGACGACCAGCCGGCCGCCGGAGAGCAGGCCGAGGCACAGGTCCCAGAAGGCCACGTCGAAGCTGGGCGAGGCGAACTGCAGCACCCGGCTGTGCGAGCCGATCCCGAACCGCTCGCGCTGGGTGGCGACCAGCTTGGCCACCCCGGCGTGCGAGAGCACCACGCCTTTGGGGCGGCCGGTGGAGCCGGAGGTGTAGATGACGTATGCGGCGTGCGCGACCGTCAACCCGTCGGCGGTCGCGGGGTCGTGGACCGGGTGTGCGGCCAGTTCGGCGACGGTCTCCGGGGCGTCCAGGACCAGCGGGTCGGTGCCCGGCGGCAGGTCGGGGACGATGTCGGCGGTGGTGACGAGGCAGACCGGGCGGGCGTCGTCGAGCATGTAGGCGATGCGGTCGGCCGGGTAGTCGGTGTCGACGGGCAGGTAGGCCGCGCCCGTCTTCAGTACGGCGACCTCCGCGACGATCATGTCGGCGGAGCGGGGTACGGCGAGCGCCACGACCCGCTCGGGACCGGCGCCCCGGGCGACCAGGGCGTGCGCCAACCGGGCGGCGAGGGAGTCGAGTTCGGCGTAGGTGAGGCGGACGTCCTCGTGGATGAGGGCCACTTCGTCGGGACGGGCGGCGACCTGGTCGGCGAACATGCGCGGCCAGGTGAGCGCGGGCACGTCGTGCGCGGTGTCGTTCCAGTCGGCCAGGATCAGCTGCCGCTCGTCGGCGCCGAGGAGTTCGAGTTCGGCGACCGGGGTGCCGGGCCGGTCCAGGGCGTCGGCGAGGAGCATGGCGTAGTGGCCGAGGATCCGGTCGACGGTGGCGGGCTCGAAGAGGTCGGCGGCGTAGTCCGCGTACACCTGACCGTCCGTCACGGACAGCGCCAGGTCCAGCGGGCCGCCGGCGCCCCAGGGTGCGGTACCGAGGCCGACGGAGCACAACAGGGCTCCGCCGCGGCCGGGTTCGGGGGCGAGCAGTCGTAGCAGCTCCGCGGTCGGCAGCCGGTGGGCGGCGGCCTGGGCGCGGGCGGTCGTGACGTGCTCGCGCAACTCGGCGAACGGCATGGCGCCGTTCACCACCAACCGCAGCGGCAGTCCCTCATGAGCGACCGTCAGGTCCTGGGCCGCGCCGCCGCCGTACCGGTGCAGCAGGGCGGCGAAGGCGGCGAGCAGGGTGGGTTCGTCGGCCGTCATGCCGAGCCCGGTCACGCCCAGCGCCAAGGCCCGGTCAGCTCGCGGCCTCGGCTCCTGCGGGCGCACCGGATGCGGGTGGTCGAACGGCAGTGAGGTCTCCGGTGCCGGTGCGCCGAACCGTTCCCGCCAGTAGTCCTCCGCGGGTGCCGTCCGCGCCGTCGAAGTGGAAGTCGAAGCCGCAGAAGAAGGTGCGGAAGAACGCCTGTTGCCCGACACAGCTGCCCGTGCCTCCCCATAGGTGTGGAACGGCTCAGCGGAGCCGCGACCGCTCGCATAGTAAGGTAAGGATTGCCTAACTCAACAGGGTCAATCCGACTTCGGCGGTCCAAGTCACAGCGACTGAGGTTATGCTCACCTAACCTGCTATCAGTACTGTTCACGGACCACCGGACGACGGCATGGAGACCGGCAAGTGGCTTCAGGCAGAAGGCTTCGCACCACGGTGCTGGTGACACTGATCATCGCCCTGCTGGTCCTTTTGTCCCTTCTCTCCGTGGCGCTGGGCGCGTTGAGCATCCCGCTCGACCAGGTGGTGCGCTCGGTGCTCGGGCATCCGCCGAGCAGGCTGGTCGACAACGTGATCTGGTCGGTGCGCGTCCCCCGCACCCTGCTCGGCCTGACCACGGGCGCCGCGCTCGGCATGTCCGGCGCCCTGATGCAGGCCCTGACCCGCAACCCCCTCGCCGACCCCGGCATCCTCGGGGTGAGCGCGGGCGCGTCCTTCGCGATCGTCGTGTCGGTCGCGGTGTTCGGGATCGGATCGCTGTACGGCTACGTGTGGTTCGCGTTCGCCGGGGCGCTCGCGGCGAGCGTCCTGGTCTTCTTCCTCGGACGGCTGGGCCGCTCCGGGGCGACCCCGGTGAAGCTGGCGCTCGCCGGCGTGGCCGTCACCTCGCTGCTGTCGTCGCTGACCAGTGCCGTGGTACTCACCGACCAGGACGCGCTGGACCGTTACCGCTACTGGTCCGCCGGCACCCTGGCCGACCAGGACTCCGGCGATCTGGTGCGCATCCTGCCGTTCCTCGCGGTCGGCGCCGTCCTCGCCCTGTCCTGCGCCCCGGCCCTGAACAGCCTGGCGCTCGGCGACGACGTCGCCGCCTCCCTGGGCCGGCGGCTGGGTCTGGTACGGCTCCAGGGAGTGACCGCGATCGTGCTGCTGACCGGCGCGTCGGTGGCCGTCATCGGTCCGGTGGTCTTCCTCGGTCTGGTCGTCCCGCACATCGCCCGGCTGCTCGCCCAGTCCGCCGGCATCGGCCCCGACCACCGCTGGCTGCTGCCGCTGTCCGCCGCGCTGGCGCCTGTGCTGCTGCTGTCCGCCGACATCGTGGGCCGGATGGTGGCCCGGCCCACCGAGATCCAGGCCGGTGTCCTCGTCGCCTTCCTCGGCGGCCCGTTCTTCATCGCCCTGGTCCGCCGCCGGAAACTCGCGGAGGTGTGAGCGTGCCCGCACAACCCTCTCCCGCGCCCGCTCCCGGTCCGGCTGCCGCTCCCGCTCCCGGTCCGGCTGCCGCTCCCGCTGCCGCCCGGCCCGTGCTGCGCGACCGGCCGTTCCGGCTGGCCGTGCCCCCGGTCTCCGGCATGCTGCGGCCGCGCCTGGTGCTGACCGGAGTGCTCGTCGGCGTGGGCGCGTTCGCGCTGTTCTGCTGGGGCCTGGCCCTCGGCGACTACCCGGTGAGCCTGCCCGACGTCGTCAAGGCCCTGTTCGGCGTCGGCGACCCCGGGACGCTCGTCGTCATCCGGGACCTGCGGCTGCCCCGCGCCCTCACCGGCCTCCTGGTCGGCCTCGCCTTCGGTGTCTCCGGGGCGGTGTTCCAGACGATGACCCGCAATCCGCTGGCCAGCCCCGACATGATCGGGCTGACCGAGGGCGCCGGCACGGCGGTGGTGGCGGCGGTGGTGCTCGGCTGGGCCGGCGGGCTCGGGCTGTCCACCGTGGGGCTGCTCGGCGCCCTGGCGACCGCGCTGCTCGTGTACGCGCTGGCCTGGAAGGGCGGGGCCACCGGCTACCGCATCATCCTCGTCGGCATCGGTGTCTCGTGGATCTGCACCAGCGCCACCGACTTCCTGGTGGCGCGGGGCAACCGGTTCCAGGCCGAGGAGGCGCTCGGCTGGCTGGTCGGCAACCTCAACGGCCGTACCTGGAGCCAGGTGGACTCCCTGGCCATCGCCCTGGCCGTGCTGCTGCCGGTCACCCTGGGTCTGGGCCGCTGGATGCGCACGCTCCAGCTCGGCGACGACGTGGCCGCCGGGCTCGGCACCCCCGTCCAGCCGGTCCGGCTGGCGCTGCTGCTGACCGGGGTGGGCCTGGTCGCCTTCGGTACGGCGGCGGCCGGACCGGTCGCCTTCGTGGCCCTGGCCTGCCCGCAGATCGCGCTGCGGCTGGCCGGCACCTCGGCACCGCCCCCGCTCGTCTCCGGTCTCACCGGCGCGTTCGTCGTCCTCGGCGCCGACCTCCTCGCCCGCGAGGCGGTCCCCGGGACGGAACTGCCGGTCGGGATCGTCACCGGCGCCCTCGGCGCGCCGGTCCTGCTGTGGCTGCTCGTCCGCGCCAACCGCGCGGGATCTGGAGGCTGATCCCATGTCGACCGCCGACCCGCGCCCGCCGGGCCCCACCGAACAGCGCGCTGTGGGACCTGAGTTGCGGGCCCGCGGCCTCCATCTCGCCTATGACGGGCGGCCGGTGGTGACGGACCTCGACCTCACCGTGCCCACCGGCCGGATCACCGCCATCGTCGGTGCGAACGCCTGCGGCAAGTCGACCCTGTTGCGCGCCCTCGCCCGGCTGCTGGCTCCGCGCCAGGGCGTCGTCGAACTGGACGGCACCGCCCTGCGCTCCCTGCCGACCCGCGAACTCGCCCGGAAACTCGGCATCCTGCCGCAGACACCGGTGGCGCCGGAGGGGCTGACCGTCGCCGACCTGGTCAACCGCGGGCGCTCGCCGCACCAGACCTGGTGGCGGCAGTGGTCGGCGGCGGACGAGGAGGCCGTGCGGGCCGCGCTGGCGGCGACCGGTCTGACCGAGCTCGCGGACCGGCCGGTGGACGAGCTCTCCGGCGGCCAGCGGCAGCGCGCCTGGATCGCCATGGCCGTCGCCCAGGGCACCCCCGTGCTGCTCCTGGACGAGCCGACGACCTACCTCGACCTCGCCCACCAGATCGACGTACTGGACCTGGTCACGGACCTCAACCGGCGCGAGGGCCGCACGGTGGTGATGGTGCTGCACGACCTCAACCAGGCCTGCCGGTACGCCGATCACGTCATCGCCATGAAGGCCGGCCGCATCGTCGCCGAGGGCCCACCGGCCGAGGTGGTCACCGAGGCGACCGTCGAGGACGTCTTCGACCTGCGCTGCCGGATCACCCCCGACCCGGTCAGCGGCACCCCGATGGTCATCCCGCTGGGCCGCCACCACCACGACGGCGACACCCGGCACGCCGAGGGCTCGGTACCGGCCGCCGTCGACTGACCGGCGGCCGGGGACGGGACCGCGCTCAGGGGCGGGACGTCAGGTAGCCCCCCATGGTGCGGAAGTAGTCCGCCGCCGCGTGCTCCGTGCCGTCGTCCGTGCGTACCCGCCGGACCAGCAGCCCCCGGCAGCGCCCGGTGTGGGCGTCGGCGCCCGCCACGACGACCACGCCGTCGCCCTCGCGGATGAAGATCCGGCCCGGGGTGCCGCCGTAACGCCCCTCGGAGACGGCGGCGGAGACGATCCTGAGCCGCTCGCCGCGGTGGAAGGCGTAGGCGTTCGGGTACGGGTCCGACTGGGCCCGCACCAGGCGCTCCAGGCGCTCGGCGGGCCAGGTCCAGTCGATGCGGCTGTCCTCCGGGGACCGCTTGTGGAAGAAGCTGGCGCGGGTGCGGTCCTGCGGCACCCACTGGCCGGCGTCCCGGCCGGCGGCGATCAGGTCGAGCGACTCGCGCACGATGGGTGCGATCAGGCCGACCGTGCGGTGGAAGAGGTCGGTGGAGGTGTCGGTGGGGCCGACCGGCACCGAGCGCTGCACCAGGACGTCCCCGGCGTCGAGTTCGGCGTTCATGCGGTGCGCGGTCACCCCGACCCGCTCCTCGCCGTTGATCAGCGCCCAGATGATCGGCGAGAACCCGGCGTAGGCCGGCAGCAGGGAGTCGTGGATGTTGAGGGTGCCGTGCGGGGGCAGGTCGAACAGCTCCGGGGGCAGCCAGGTCCGCCAGTTGTTGGCGACGATGATGTCCGGCCGGGACTCCCGTACGGCGGCGAGGAGTTCGGCGTCGTCGGGGCGGTTGCGCAGCAGCACCGGGACGCCGTGCTTCTCGGCCAGCTCGGCGACGTTGTCGTCCCAGATCTTCTCGTAGGCGTGTTCGCTCCTCGGATGGGTGACGACGAGGACCACCTCGTGATCGGAGTCCAGCAGCGCCTGAAGCGTGCGGTGACCCCAGGTCTGGTAGCCGAGCATGACGACCCGCATGACGGTCCTTCCCTTCACTGACTCCATTGCTAGGTAAGCCTTACCTTATCTAGCATGGGTCTGCCTGAGGGAGGCGATGCCAAGGTGAAATCACCGGTCATGGGTTCCGACGTCGTCCACGACATCATCGGAATCGGTTTCGGCCCGTCAAATCTCGCTCTTTCCATAGCGGTTGAGGAGCACAACGCGGGTCTCGCGGCGGACAGCCGTCTCAACGCCCTGTTCCTGGAACGGCAGCCGCGGTTCGGCTGGCACCGGGGCATGCTGATCGACGACGCCACGATGCAGGTCTCCTTCCTCAAGGACCTCGTCACCCTGCGCAACCCGACCAGCGACTACAGCTTCCTCTGCTTCCTGCGCGAACAGGGCAGACTGATCGACTTCCTGAACCAGAAGACCCTCTTCCCGCTGCGGATGGAGTTCCACGAGTACTTCGAGTGGGCGGCCGCGCGGGTCGCCCACCAGGTGTCGTACGGCAGCGAGGTGATGTCGGTGGACCCGGTGCGGGACGACGCCGGCCGGGTGACGTTCTTCGACGTCACCTGCCGTGACACGGCCCGCCCGGGGACCACCGTGACCCACCGCACGCGCAACATCAGCGTGGCGATGGGCCTTGAGCCGCATGTGCCGCCGGGGCTCGAACTCGCCGAACGGGTCTGGCACAACAGCGAGTTGATTCCGCGGGCCGAGCAACTGGCCGCGACGGGTGCGCCGGTGCGGCGGGCGGTCGTGCTCGGCGCCGGGCAGAGCGCCGCGGAGACCGTGGACTACCTGCACCGCACGTTCCCGGACGCCGAGGTCTGCTCGGTGTTCGCCAAGTACGGCTACACGCCCGCGGACGACAGCCCGTTCGCCAACCGGATCTTCGATCCGGAGGCGGTCGACGTCTACTTCTCCGCGCCGTCCGCGGTCAAGCAGTCCCTGCTGGACTACCACCGCTCCACCAACTACTCGGTCGTCGACATGGATCTGATCGAGTCGCTGTACGCCACCACGTACCGGGAGAAGGTGGCGGGCCGGGAGCGGCTGCGCTTCCTCAACGTCTCCCGCGTCCGCGACGTCGCACCCGCCGTGGACCGCACGGACGGCGGTCTCGACATCACCGTCGAGTTCCTGCCCACCGGCGAACAGCAGACGCTGCCCGCCGACGTCCTGGTGCTCGCCACCGGCTACCGGCCCCGGGACCTGACCGCGCTCATGGGCGACGCGGCCAAGCTGTGCCTCAAGGACGACGGCGACGCGATCCGGGTCGGCCGGGACCACCGCGTCGAGACGGTGCCGGAGGTCGCGGCCGGCATCTACCTCCAGGGCGGCACCGAGCACACCCACGGACTCACCAGCACCCTGCTGTCGACCGTGGCGGTCCGGGCGCAGGAGATCCACCGGTCCGTGCTGGCCGACCGGGTGACGGCGGCCTGACCCGCCGCAACCCCCGCACTCCCGTGGCCCGGACGGTACGGTCCCGTCCGGGCCACGGGGTTTCCCGGTTCGGTCGGGCCACTGGGTTCGCCGGTCCCGACGGGCCGCGGGGTTTCCCGGTCCCGACGGGCCACGGAGTGCGCGGATTCAGACCGGCCGCCCCGGCTCCGCCCCGTACTCCTCGCCGCTCCGTGCGTCCAGCGCGTCCAGCGCGTCCACCATGCCGCCCAGCGCCCGCACGGCCCCGCAGGTGGCCGCGATCCAGTCCAGGGCCATCCGGCGATCGGTGTCCGTCCGGTCGGCCACCGCGTCCGCGACCACGAACGGTTCCATGTCCTGCATCAGGGCGTCGGCCGCGGTCAGCATGACCTGCGTCCGCGCGAACACCCCGACGATCACCGGCTGGTCGCGGTCCAGCTCCGCCAGCCGGTGCCGCAGCCGGGTGCCCGCGAAGGCGCTGAACCGCTTCGCGGCCAGCACGGTGTCCCCGACCCGGGGCCGCAAGTCGGGCACGACGTCACCGGAGTCGTCGTCCCGGGGAAAGCGCGGGTGCCCGAAGGCGGCGCCGTGGCCGGCGTGCTCCCGTTCGGCGGTGGAGACGGCGTACAGCACCGGGACCCCCGCCGCCCGCGCCGTCGCCGCGAGCCGGCCGATCCCGGCCACCAGCCCGTCGACCGGAACGGAGCTCTCCCGCAGTACGCGCAGGAAGTGGTTCTGGACGTTCAGGACCAGCAGCGCGGCACGCCGGGGGTCGAGCGCCCAACCGGTGCGGTCGGGCGGCAGCATGGCGACTTCCGGCATCACGTAGGGGTCCACCGTGTCGTGGGACGACATGTGCGGCTGCCTCTCGGAGGTGGGCGGTGTCAGTACGGTCCGTGGGTCCAGCGCCCGGCCGTCATCGTGGCGTGCACCGGCATCGCGCGCAGGGTGTCCAAGTCCGCCGCCGACGGGTCCACGTCCACGACCACCAGGTCCGCGGGGTCCCCGACCCTGATGAGCCGACGCCCGCGGGCCGCCGCGGCCAGTGCGTCCCGTACCGGCAGGCGCTGTTCCGGGTGCCAGGCGGGGCGGTCGTCGTCGGTGCGGGCGACGGCCGACGCGATCGCCAGCCAGGGGTCGAGCGGTGAGACGGGGGCGTCCGAGCCGAACTCCAGCCGCGCCCCGGCGGCCAGCAGGTCGGCGTAGGCGAAGGCGCGGCCGGTGCGGCCGGCCCAGTACCGGTCCGCCACGTCACGGTCGTCCGTCGCGTGCCGCGGCTGCACCCCTGCCGTGACGCCCAACTCCGCGAAACGCGGCAGGTCTTCGGGGCTCAGCAGCTGCGCGTGCTCGATCCGGCCGCGGCAGCGCACGGCCTCGAAGGCGTCCAGGGCGACGGTGTTGGCCCGGTCGCCGATGGCGTGCACCGCCGGCTCGATGCCGTGGGCGGCGGCCCGGCGCATGAGCCGTACCAGCTCGTGCGGTGCCGTCTGCTCGATGCCGTGCGAGCCGTCCGTGCCCTCAAGACCCGGGTAGGGATCGCGGCACAGCGCGGTACGGGTGTTGAGCGAGCCGTCGGTGAAGAGCTTGAGCGGGCCGACCCGCACCAGGCTCCCCGGTGCCCCGATCCCGGATCCGGTGCGCAGCCCGCGCGCGACGGCCGCCTCCAGGTGGCTCGGGTAGACGGCGGCGGACACCCGTACGGCCGGCGGGAACCGTGCCGAGCGCCGCTCCCAGGCGCCCACGGTGTCGCCGTACTGGAAGTCGACGACTCCTGTGACCCCGCGTGCGGCGGCGGCCCGGCAGGCGTCGGCGACCCAGCCGTCCAGCGTCCCGGCCGGCACCTCGGGCAGGACCGAGAGGACCTCGTGCCCCTCCGCCTCCCGCACCAGTCCGGTCGGGTGGTCGCCCCGGCCGACCAGTGCCAGGCAGGCGGAGTTCAGCCACACGGCGTGCAGGTCGGCGCTGACCAGGGCGACCGGCCGGTCCGGCAGGGCCGCGTCGAGGAGTCGCTTGTCCGGGGCGTCGGGCCAGAGCCCGTCCCGGAAGCCGTATCCGAACAGCACCGTCCCCGCGTCGGGCGCCGTACGGCCGTGGGCGCGCACCCGGTCGGCCGCCTCCCGGGCGGAGGCGGTTCCGGCGAGGTCGAGCCGGCGGCGCGCGCTCGCCCACTCGGCGAGGTGGACATGGGCGTCCCAGAGTCCCGGCACGAGGACTCGGCCCTCCAGGTCGAGGACCTGCTCCCCCGCGAGCGGTCCGGCGGGCTCCACGGCCCCCTGCTCCGGGACGACATGGGTGACCCTGCCGTCCGCCACCCGCACGGCGACCGGCGGTCCGCCCGCCCCCAGCCGCACCCGGGCGAGTGTCACCGCCGCCGGGTGGCGCGGGTTGGTGGCCAAGTCCGTCATCGAGCCTCCTCTGCGGCGGCGCACCCGTCCGGAGCCGTGCCGCCGCGGACATGGCCGCCGCCGGGACCGCCCGGGCCACGAAGCCGCGATCGCCCGGCAGGGCACCCGGCGCCGCCCTCGACAGCGACAAGAAAATCAACTTAGGCTTACCTTACCTAATCCCGGCTGCCGGGGTCGCAGGTCCGCCCGCGAAGCCGGGGGCGGTCCGCTGATCGGAACGGCGCATGACGGACCACGCCCGCCCTTTCACTCTGGTCGTCCAGGCATGAACGAAGGGTCTGGGTGCCACCGGCCGCTCAACCGGCGGCCGCAACACGGGGAACGGGGAACGGCCCACGGCCTGCAGCGGCCGGCGGGCGCGCACGAGCCGCTCCGCGAGAGCGTGCACCGCGCCTTGGTCGCCGTGCACTTGACCGACACCACGAAAGGAGGGGGCGCGAGGTGTCCACATGCCGTGGAATCGACCTGTCCGTCTATCAGGGAGCCCAGGACTGGAAAGCCCGCGAGGCGGAGGGCGTGGTCTTCGCCTTCGCCAAGGCCAGCGAGGGCGAACACACCCACGACCAGCACTTCGCCCTGCACATCAAGGGCATCATCGAGGCCGGGCTCGTCCCCGGCGCCTACCACTTCGGCTGGCCCAACC
Source organism: Streptomyces sp. NPDC058457 (assembly GCF_042720695.1). Taxonomy (NCBI): domain Bacteria; kingdom Bacillati; phylum Actinomycetota; class Actinomycetes; order Kitasatosporales; family Streptomycetaceae; genus Streptomyces; species Streptomyces sp. NPDC058457. The sequence goes on from NZ_JBHXLU010000124.1 coordinate 19,912, forward strand.
AGGACGTCGCCACCGAGGCCGCCAACTACGTCGCCGCCGTACGGCCGTACGCCCGCCCGGGATTCGTGCACTGGCTCGACCTGGAACGCAGGGCCGACGGCGCCAACTACGCGGGGACGACGGCGGGCGGGATCCGGGCGTACGCCGCCGCCTGGATCGCCAAGGTGCAGGCCGCGTTCCCCGACCAGCGGGTCGGTGTCTACACCTCGGCGAGCGACCTGGCCGCCGGCCACGCGCCCGCCACCGTCCCCCTCTGGTACCCCGCCTACCCCTGGTCCGGAGCCGCGACCTACGCGCAGGCCGAGGCGCACCCGAAGCCCGGCCCGTCCGGCAGGTCACCGCTGTTCTGGCAGTTCACCTCGACTCCCCTCGACCGATCCATCTGCTACCTGAGCGAGTCCGCGCTGCGCGCGTGGGCCGCCGGAACGGAGACAGACATGGCGCTCACCACGGACGACATCGACAAGGTCGCGGCCGCGGTCGTCGCGAAGCTGGTCGCGGGCGGCGGTGTGCTGGAGACGCAGGACATCAGCAACGTCGCGTCGGCCACCGCGAAGGCCGTCCTGACCATGGACGGGGTGATCGCGGCCCCCGCCGACGCCCCGGACGTGAAGACCAACCAGTTCTGGGCTCTCCAGTCCTACGTCAAGGACACCAACGCCCGGCTGCGGCTGATGCAGGCGACGGAAGCGGCGCAGAGCGCGGCCGTCGCCCAACTCACCACCGCCGTCGCGGCGTTCGACAAGACGATCGACGTCGCCGCGCTGGTCGCCTCGGTCACCGCGGCGATCGAGGACGCCGTGCGCAAGGTCGTCATCCACCTCGACCCCGCTTCCTGACGTCCGGGACGGGCCTCCTCATGAACCTCTTCACCAGCTTCATGCGCACCGTCGTGCCGATCGTGGCCGGACTGGTGCTGACCCTGCTGGTCCACATCGGTGTCCGGTTCGGTTCGGCGTCCGTGGCGAGCGTGGTCACCACCGTCCTCACCGGCGCCTACTACACGGTCTTCCGGCTCCTCGAAAACCTCGCCGTGAAGATCCGCTCCCGGCCGCTCGCGACCGTCGCCGGCGTCCTCCTCGGCTGGGCGACCCCGCCCGACTACCCAACGGCGGACCACCGGACGGCCCCCGCCCCCGCCCCCGCCGGTCACTGACGGCTGCCACACAGAAGGCGGCGTCGCCCCCGGTCCCCGGTCCCCGCGGCGCCTGGGGCCCCCGGCCCCGTCGGGGCCCTATGGCTCAGGGGCCGGTTCGGGCCAGGCCGCCATGGCGTACTCGGCCGCGCGGCGCAGTTCCGCCGTGGTCGCCCCGTCCCGCGCCTGCTGCGACATGCCCTGGACGACGACGGCGAAGTAGACGGCCGGGGCCCGGGCGTCGGTCCCCGCGGGGAGCGATCCCCGGGCCTCGGCGCTCTTCAGCCGCTCCTCGAAGGACCGGATGTCCGCCACCCTGCGGGCGCGCAGGTCCTGCTCGACGTCGGCGGTCTGCGGGGAGTAGTCGGTCGCCGCGGTCATGACGAGACAGCCCGGTGCGCTCGTCACCGAAGGCCGCGTACAGGCTCGGCGGCGAGACCCCCATGGCGGCGGTCAGGCGCTCGGCGGTCGCGGCATCACGGTCAACGCGGTGGCCCCCGGCATCGTCGACACCGACATCGACGCCTCCTGGCTGCGCGGCACGCGGCCGCCGAGGAGTCCGCGGCCGCGGTCTCGGCACTCGGCCGGGTGGGCCGTCCCTAGGACGTCGCCGACGTGGTCGCCTCCCTCGCCTCCGACGACGCCCGCCGGGTGACCGGGCAGGTCATCGATGCCACCGGCGGTTCCCGGCTCTGACCGGCAACCGGCCCTCCCGGACGGAACCGACGCGACGCTCGGGTGTCGACGGGGACACCGCGACCACCCGCACACCGGCCCCTCCGCAGCCGGAGGCCCCCTGCGCGTCGTCGTCGCCTGACGGGACAGGAGACGTACCGCCGAGCCCGGCACCGTCCGGTGGTACCCGTCCGGGGAGGCCGTTCGGGAGAGACGGTCGAAGAGGGGCGTTGTCCTGGAGGAAATGGGTCGTGGTCGCTCCGGCGGTGCCCTGCGTGACTCCCGTCCGCTGCCGTGATGGCATACCGGCATGGAGTTGCGGGAGTTGCGGGCGTTCGTGGCAGTGGTGGAGGAGGGCGGGCTGTCGGCCGCCGCCCGGCGGCTGCATGTGAGTCAGCCCGCGCTGTCCCAGACGGTCAGCGGGCTGGAGCGGCAGCTGGGGGTGCAGCTGCTGGTGCGCGGGAGCAGCGGGGTGACGGCCACCGAGGCCGGGACCGCGCTGCTGGGCGAGGCACGGGCGGTGCTCGCCCGGCACGACCAGGCGGTGCGGCTGATGGCCGGGTACGCCGGTCCGGGCGGCGGGGCACTGCGCATCGGGATCCCCCTGGAGCTGCCGCCCGGCCTGCTCGACCCGGCGCTCGCCGAACTCGCCGAGGCCCATCCGGAGACCCGGGTACAGGCCCGGCACCTGTCCACGGCCGAGCAACTGGCCGCACTGCGCGCCGGTGAGCTGGACGTCGGCCTTCTGCGGGAACGGCCGTCCGGGCCGGAGTTCGACGCGCTGCTCGTCGTACGGGAGAGGCTCGGCGTGCTGGTCGCCGCCGAGCAGGCCGCCGAACTCGCCGGGCCCGACGGCATCCCGCTCGACGCGCTCGGGGCCTTGCAGTGGGTCGGGTTCCCGCGCGCCGGCAGCCCCGCCTGGTACGACGAACTGACCGCGGTCCTGCGCGGCCATGGCCTCGATCTCGGCCCCGACGCCCCCGAGGGGCAGACGCTGATCGCCGACGTGAAGCTGGCCGCGGTCGCCTCCGGGCAGGCCTTCGCGCTGGCCCCGCCCGGCTGGCAGCAGCCGCTGCCCGACCATGTGACCTGGTCGCCGCTGGTCGGGCAGCCGCTGGTGCGGCGCACCTGGGTGGTGTGGCCGGCCGACTCGCGCCGCCGGGACCTGGGCCGGTTCATCGCCGCACTCGACCGGTCGGTGCGGGAGTAGCACGGGGCGGGGCGCCGAGGTACGGGCGCGGGCGCCGACGAGGACCGTCGGCGCCCGCGCTCCCCCTGCGCGTCAGACGGCCGTACGGCCGCCGTCGACCGGCAGGATCGCGCCCTGCACGAAGCTCGCCGCGTCGCTCACCAGGTAGGCGATCGCCTCGGCGATCTCGCGCGCATCGGCGGGCCGGCCGGCGGGCGCCTGCGCGGCCAGGGTGTCCAGGTCGTCGCCCATGACGGCCGTGCCCTCGGTGCGGGTCGGGCCGGGCTCCACGGCGTTGACCCGCACCCCCTGCGGGCCGAACTCGGCGGCCCACGACTTGGTCAGCAGGTTGACCGCCGCCTTGCTCGACCCGTACAGCGCCGTCCCCGCGACGCCGTACTCGGCGACCATGGTGCTGATGTTGACGATGGCGCCCTGCCCGCGTTCGGCCATGGCCGGGGCGAGCTCGCCCACCAGGTAGAACGGCGCCTTCACGTTCAGGTCGTAGACGGCGTCCACCTCGTCGGCGGGCGTCTGTGCCGTCGGTCCGAAGGGGAAGACGCCGGCGTTGTTGACGAGGATGTCGACGCGGCCGCCGCCCGCCGCGGTGGCCTCGCGGGCCAGGCGCCGTACCGAGTCGGCGTCCCGCAGGTCGGCCGCCAGGAAGTCCGCCTTGCCGCCGTGCTCCCGGACGGCGGCGACCACCTGTCCGCCGCGGTCCGCGTCCCGTCCCGCGACCAGCACGTGTGCCCCCCGCTCGGCGAGCAGCGTCGCGGTCGCGGCGCCGATACCGCTGGTCGCGCCGGTCAGCAGGGCCACGCGTCCGGTCAGATCAGCAGAACTCATGAGTTGTCCTTAAAGTGTGGAAACCGGGGCGAATCCATCGTCCCGCCACCTCGTCCATGAGGCGACGGGAGTCCACAGCGACCGGAGCACCTCCACGATTCCGTTCTCCCCATCGGCGGATCCGATGGCCGCCATAAGCTCGCGGCCATAAGCGCGCATCCTGGGGCGCACGGCCAGAGGCGGCGCGCTCATGGCGGCCCCCCGCCGGGCGCATGGCCCCACCGCGATCAACCGCACACGTCCCGCAGTCACATGGCCCGCCACGTGGCAACGGCAGCGGGAGCAGGCGGACGCGGGCCGACACCCCGCCGACCGCGCGGACCGCCACCGGGCCGGATTCCGCGCCCCGGCCAACCGGCTGCGGACTGCCGCCGGAGGACACCGGGACGGACGCCCGCCCGAGGCCCCGCCGTGGGGACGGGCGGCCGCACGCCGCGGCTATCCGAAGCCGACCACCGCCCGGACGGCGGTGCCGACCTGCCCGGCGACCTTCTCGGGGCTGGAGGCGTCGAGCTTGCCGTCGAGGTGCAGGAACGCCAGCCCGTGCACCAGGGCCCACACCGCGGTCGGCAGTCCGTCCCGGTTCCCGCCGGGAAAGGCCTTCAGGACGAGGGTGTCGACATACGCGGAGAGTACGGCGGCCGCCTCGACGCGTTCGGCGCTGCCGGGGTCGCAGGGCTCCGCGAACATCGCCCGGAAAAGGGCCGGATGGTCGAGGGCGAACCGGACGTAGGCCACGGCGACGTCGACCAGGTCGTCGGGGGTCGAGGGCGCGGGATGGGCGGCCGCGAGGCTTCCGGCGAGTTCGCGGTAGCCCTCCGCGGCGACGGCGGAGACCAGTGCGTCGCGGTCCGCGTAGTGGCGGTAGGGGGCCGTGGGCGAGACCCCGGCCCGCCGTGCCACCGCCCGCAGCGACAACGCCCCGCTGCCGTCCTCCTCCAGCAACTCCCGGGCAGCGCGCAGGCAGGCGGCCCGGAGATCGCCGTGATGGTACGAGTCGCTCGGTGGTGGCATGGGTCACCCTCAGAGATATGTGCACTGCTGACATTACGAGCCCGATGTGAACGCCGTACACATGATGGGCGCCGCCGATATTTTACGGCCGTGGCGAGAAGCCCCCGGCTGCCGAGATCCCGAGCCTCCAGCTCCCAGCTCCCGCTCCTGGTTACCAGGGGGCCGGCCTCACACCGCCAGCGCACACACCACCGACGGGACGGCCGCTGTGGCCACCGGCTCGCCGAGGGCGCCCGAGTCCAGGACCGGCAGTGCGGCCAGGGTTCCGCTGTGCTGGTTGGCGACGAGGAGACGGCCCGGAACCGCGGTCAGACCGCGCGGCCAGGTGCCGCCGCACCGCGTCTCGCCGAGCGGTACCAGGGTGGTGCCGTCGATCCGGAAGGCGGCCACGGTGTCGGCGCCCCGGTTGGTGACCCAGACGGACCGGCCGGCGACGACGATCCCGCCGGGCTGGTTGGGCACCCCGGCGGCCGTGGCGGGCACCCGGGACAGCTCGGCGAGGGTCCCGGTCTCCGGGTCGTAGCGATGGCAGGTCACCGTCGAGGAGAGCTCGTCGGCGCTGAACACCAGGTCGCCGGCGGGCGCGAACGCGAGGTGCCGGGGCCCGGAGCCGGGCCGCAGCCGGTTCACCGCCGTGCGGTGCAGGGTGCCCCGCGCCGCGTCCAGGCGGTAGGTGAACACCGCGTCGGCGCCGAGGTCGGTGGCGAGCACGAACCGGCCCGCCGGGTCGACGAGGACCTGGTGGGCGTGGCTGCCCTCCTGCCGCCCCGCGACCGGCCCGGAGCCCTGGTGCTCGGCCACGTCGGTGCGGCCGGCGATCCGGCCGGCCGCGTCGAGCCGGTGCACGGCGACCGTGCCGGGCAGGGTGTCGGTGCCGTAGTTCGCCGTCAGCAGCCAGTCGCCGCCGGGGTGGACGGCGAGGTGGCAGGGGTTGGCGCCACCGCTGCCGATGGGCGCGCCGAGGGCGGTGACCCCGGCGGCGCCGACGGTGAAGGCGGAGACGGCACCCTCGGTGGACTCATGGGTGGTGTAGACCACGGGGAGGTTCGGGTGGGCGGCCAGGAAGGAGGCGCCGCTCGCGGGGACGGGCGGCGCCTCGGTGGTCAGCACCGGGCCGGCCAGGCGCAGCGGGGTGAGGCCGACGCCTTCGCCGCCGGTGTCGGGGGTGTAGGAGCCGGCGAGAACTGTGGGCATGGGGTTCCTCGGGTCGGTCGGCGACGCGGTACGTCGGTCGAGCGCAGTACGTCGGTCAGTGCGGTACACCGGTCGGCGCGGTACGTCGGTCAGTGCGGTACACCGGTCGGCGCGGTACGTCGCTCAGCGCAGTACGTCGTCGTGGTGGTCGAGAAGGGCTAGTTCGGTGCGCCGGGGCAGGCCCTCCCAGTCCCCGGCGGTGGCGACGGCGAACGCGCCGAGCCGGGCGGCGGTGCGCAGCCTGCGCTCCGGCTCCTCACCGGCCAGCAGTTCGGCGAGGTAGCCGGCGACGAAGGCGTCCCCGGCCCCCACGGAGTCGTGCACGCGCACGGGCAGCGCGGGCTGCCGGTAGGGCACCCCGTCCAGCAGCGCGTACGCCCCCTCGGCACCGAGTTTCACCACGGCACCGCCCGGCCCCAGCTCGCAGAGCCCCTTGGCGAGTTCCTCGGGCTCGCGCAGGTCGGGCACCACGAGCCGGGCCTCGTGCGGCCCCGCGAACACCAGGTCGCTGTCGCGCAGCAGCGGCAGTACGGCCCGCCGGGCGTCCTCCTCGCTCCACAGCAGGGAGCGGAAGTTGATGTCGAAGGAGACGAGGACACCGGCGTCCCTGGCGATCCGCACCGCCCGCCGGACCGCGCTCGCGGGCGCGTCGCCGAGGGCCGGGGTGATCCCGGTGAGGTGCAGGACCGCGGCGCCGGCCACGACCTGCTCCGGGATGTCCTGGGGCGCGAGCCGGACCCCGGCCGTGGCGGTGCGGTAGTAGCGCATGCGGTGATGGGTGCCGGTGCGCCGCTCCTTGAGGAGCAGCGAGGTGGGCGCGGGGTCGCGGACGGCCAGCGCGGTGACGCCCTCGGCGCGCAGTTCGCGCAGCACGAGTTCGCCGAGCTGGTCCTCGCTGACCCGGCCGATCCAGGTGGCCCGCCCGCCGAGCCGGCTCACCCCGACGGCGACGTTGGACTCGGCCCCGGCGACCCCGAGGCGCAGCGCGGCGCCCATGGCGAGGGGGCCGGGCTCGGCGGCGGAGAGGACGGCGAGGGTCTCGCCCACGGTGACGAGGTACGGCTGCTGCGACGCCTCCGGGGCGTGCGGGTCATTCGCGGAACCGTTCACAGGTCGCCCTTCCCGGCCCGCGTCGCGGGCCTGACCGTCTCCAGCAAGGCGCGTGCTCTCCCGGTGAGCGCGTCGAGGGCGGCCGGGTCGCCGGGGGTGCGGTCCGCACCGCGCAGCAGCGGGTTGCCGACGCCCACGGCACGGGCCCCGGCGGCCAGGTAGCCGGCGGCCTCCTCGATGCCCACCCCGCCGACCGCGACAAGCGGGATCTCCGGGAGCGGCGCGCGGAGTTGCCGCAGGTGCGCGGGGCCGCCGGTGGAGGCGGGGAAGAGCTTGACGGCGGCGGCGCCGGCCCGCCAGGCGGCGGCCACCTCGGTGGGCGTCCAGGCGCCGGGATAGAAGGGGACTCCGAGGTCGGCGGAGGCGCCGATGACGTCGGGTTCGACGTTGGGGGCGACCAGGAACTGTGCGCCCGCGGCGACCGCGTCCCGCAGGTCGGCCCGGGTCAGGACGGTACCGGCGCCGACCGCGACCGCGGAGCCCAGCTCCTCCCGGATCCGGGCGAGCGCGTCCAGGGCGCCCGCGGTGGTGAGGGTGACCTCCAGGCAGGTGACCCCGCCGGCGGCGAGCGCGCGGGCCACGGCGGGCAGCCCGGTGGCGCCGGCGGAGCGCAGGATGGCCATCACGCGGGTGTCGGCCAGCTGGGGGGTGAGGGCGGGGCGTTCGGTCACTTGACCGCTCCCGCGGACATGCCGGCCACGACCTGGCGCTGGAAGAACACGAAGATGACCAGCAGCGGCAGCACTCCGAGCAGTGCGGCCGGGAACAGGGTGGTCGGCTGCACGGTGTGCGGGTCGATGAAGGAGTAGGCGTTCACCATGACGGTGCGCTTGCCCGGGTCCTGGAGGAACACCAGCGGCACCAGCAGGTCGTTCCAGATCTGCAGGGCGACGAAGGTCAGCAGGGTGCTGGTGACCGGCCGCAGCAGCGGCAGCACCACGACGAAGAAGGTGCGGAAGGCGCCGCAGCCGTCGAGTGCGGCGGCCTCCTCCAGGTCGACCGGGATCGAGCGGATGAAGCTGGTGTAGAAGAACACGGCCAGCGGCAGGTTGATCGCGGTGTAGATGAAGACGACGCCCGCGTAGGTGTCGAGCAGGTTCATGTCCCGCATCAGCAGGTACAGCGGCGCCACCACCACGAAGACGGGGATGGAGGTGCCGAGGATGAACAGCCGGTACAGCGCCGTCGACCAGCCCGCGGTGATCCGGGCCAGCGGATACCCGGCCAGCGAGCCCAGCACGGTGATGCACACGCACGAGAGCCCGGTGATGAGAAGGGTGTTGAGGGTGCTCGGCCCGTAGTGGATCTGGCGGAAGGCGTCGCTGAAGTTCTTCAGGGTGAAGGAGTGCGGGATGCCCAGCGGGGCGCGGGCGACATCCGCCGCGGTGCGCAGCGAGGTGACGACCGTGAAGAGGAACGGCAGCACGAACAGCACGGTGCCCGCCCACAGCAGGGCGGTGCCGAGGCCGCTGCCCAGGCGGCCCGTGCGGCGCGGCTTCCGGGGACTGGCGACCTGTGCGGTCGCTGGGAGTCGGGAGGTCTCAGAGGTCATGGTGGCGATCCGTCCGGTTCGATCAGGTGCGTACGGCGTCACAGGGGCCGTCGTCGGGGGCGTACGACGTCCCAGGGGCCGCCGTCAGGGGCGTACGACGTGACGGGCGCCGTCAGATGCGCCGTTCGCGCAGCCTGAGCAGGGAGTTGGTGGCGCTGGACAGGACGACCACGGTCACCAGGAGCAGCACCGACAGCGCGATGCCGAGGGCGAACTTCCCGCCGCCGAAGATGTTCCGGTACACCAGCAGGGTCAGGGTGTCGGTGGCGCCGGCCGGGCCGCCGTTGGTCAGGACGAGCGGGAACTCGAAGACCTTCAGCGAGCCGATCAGGCTGAGGGTGACGTTGACGGTGAGGGCGGGGGCGAGCTGCGGCCACTCGATGCTGCGGAACCGCCGCCAGCCGCCGGCGCCGTCCAGCGCGGCCGCCTCCAGCAACTCGGTCGGCATGTTCATGTAGCCGGCGAGGAAGATCGCGCACGAGTAGCCGGTGAACATCCAGATGTTGACGGCGGCCACCGCGTACAGCGCGGTCTGCGGGTCGCCCAGCCAGACATGCCGGAGACCGCCGAGGCCGACCGTGTCGAGCAGGGCGTTGAGGCCGCCGCCGGGTGCGAGGAGGTACGACCAGATGAACGCGGCCATCACCGGGGAGATCAGGGTCGGTGTCAGCAGGACGACGTTGAGCGCCTGGCGGACCCGGGGCCGGCGGAACAGCATCGACGCGAAGAGCAGCCCGAGGCCGTTCTGCACGACGACGACCACCAGGGCGTAGAGCACGGTGTGCCACAGGGCCGCCGAGACGGCCGGGTCGTCCGCCATGGCCCGGTACTGCTGGAGCCCGACGAAGTTCGCGACCGGGCCGCCGAGGCTGTCGGTGAAGCTCAGGTACAGGCCCCGGACCAGCGGATACAGCATGAAGACGCTGTACACGGCGATCGCCGGGAGCAGGAAGGCGGCCATGGTGGCACGCCGGCGGTGGAACACGGGGATCGATCCTCCTTGGCCGGGGCCGCGGTGGGGCGGGCGAAAGGGGCGGGGAAGCGGCCGCACCCGCACCGCGGCGGTCCCGGGACGGACTGGACTGGGCGGCCGGTCTACTTGGCGGAGGCCGCCGTCTGGATGTCCTTGAGGGTCTGCGCCTCGGAGGCCTGGCCCAGCAGATAGGCCTGGATCTTGGAGCCGACGGTGGTCTCGGCGGTCGCGCCGTACCAGGAGTTGGACGGCAGGACCCGGTAACGGCCCTCGTTGAAGGCGGCGTTGAAGGTCTTGGTCTCCGTGGCGTCCGGGGTCGTACCGCCGGTGAACGGGGACTCGGCGTGTTCGGCGTCCAGGTACTTGGCGAGGTTCTCGCTCTGCGACCAGAAGTCCACGTACTCCTTGGCCGCGTCGGCGTGCTGCGACTGGGAGTTGACGCCCCACATGGTGCCGGAGAAGAGCATCGCGTTGGGCTTGCTGCCGGCCGCACCGCCCGGCCAGGGGGTGAACTGGACCGGGAAGCCGGCCTTCGCGACGTTGGAGACCTGCCAGGCGCCCTGGTACCAGAAGGCGCTCTTGCCGGCGCTGAAGTCCTGCGGGCCCTGCGACCACTCGTCGACGCCGAGCTCGTTCTTCCAGCTCACATAACCCTTGTCCGCAAGGGTCTTGAGCTGCTCCAGCGAGGACTTCCAGTCGGTGCCGAAGGAGGTCTTGCCGGCCAGGAAGTCGGCGTCCCACTGCTTGTTCTTCTGGTAGACGAGCGTGGAGCCGATCGCCTGGAAGGTGGAGCTGCCGGTCCAGCCGGACTTGTCGGGCAGCGCGATCGGGGTGATGCCGGCCTTCTTGACCTTGGCGAGGTCGGCGAGGAACGTCGGCCAGTCCGACGGGACTTCGGTGATACCGGCCTTCTTCAGCAGGTCCATGTTGGCGTACAGGCCGATGCCGATCAGCTCCATCGGCATCGCCAGGACCTTGCCGTCGCTGGTCGCGAACGGCTTGGCGGAGTCGGAGATCTTACTCGCCCAGGACTCCTTGGAGAGGTCGGCGAGGTAGCCGGAGGCGCCCCACTTGTTCATCTTGTCCGTGTCGACCATGATCACGTCGCCGGCCTTGCCGCCCAGCAGCTCGGGCTGGAGCTTCTGGGTGTAGGTGTCGTTCGCGGTGATGTACTCGAAGTCGACCTTGATGTCGGGGTGGGCCTTCTCGAAGGCCTTGTTGATCTCCGCGACGTTCGCGGGCTCCGCGCCGCCGCCCTTCCACGCCTCTACCTTGATGTGCACCTTCCCGTCCGCGGAGGACGAGCCGGAGCCACCGCCACAGGCGGCGAGCGTGGTCGCCAGGGCGGCGACCGTGGTGGCGACTGCGAGCAGTCTCCCGGAGCGCTTCATTGCACACCTCACCCATTCGTCGGCGCACGGGCCGACATCTCTTTGATTGCGGGACGACAAGACGTGGTCGATATTTCGAACCAAGTCTGGGATTACGAACACAGTGGGGGGAAGCGGGGGGAGCAGGAGATGGGGACGTCGGACGGATCGGACCGGTCGGGGTTGCGCACGGTCCGGAGGGTCGAGCCGGTCGGGTTTTCGAACCGGTCGCCGATGGCGAGTTTCAGCCCTGCCGTTTCGGTAGGTTCTGCATGGATATATCACTGATATCCACTTGAGGAAACCGGTTGACCAAGACTTCGGCGAACGCTAGGTTGCGGCGCCAGAAGGTGTCAAGAGGCCAAACACAACCGACCGCTTGGAGGAATCCCAGTGCCCGATCAGCCAGTACGGGCCAGGCTGGTGGATGTCGCCAGGGAAGCCGGCGTCTCCAAGGCGACCGTGTCCAAGGTGCTCAACGGACGACAGGACCTGTCCGTCCGCCCCGAGACCAGAGCGCGCATCCACGAGGTGGCCGAGGCCCTCGGCTACCGCCCGCACTCCGGTGCCCGCGCCCTGGCCGGCGCGAGCACCCACGCCCTGGCCCTGCTGGTGCCGTCCCTCGGCAACCCGACCTATGTCACCATCTCCCGCGGCGCCTACCAGCGCGCCCGTGAGCTGGGCTATCTCTCCCTGCTCGCCGAGGACTTCGACGGGCAGGAGGCCGACGAGACCTTCAACGACCTGGTCAAGGAAGGCCGCGTGGACGGGCTGCTGATCGCCTCCGCCCGCCCCGGCCATCCGCTCCTGGAGACGCTGCGCCGCAGCCCCGTCCCGCATGTGTTCCTCAACCGCGCGGTCGAGGGATCGGGGCGCAACGTCACCATGGACGTGGCCCGTTCCAGCGTCACCGCACTCGACCACCTGCACGAGCTCGGCCATCGCATGGTGGGCCACATCGCGGGGCCGACCGGCATCACCCCCAGCGAGGACCGCAAACAGGCGTTCCTCGACCGCGCCGGTGAGCTGGGACTGCTCGCCGCGCCGGTCGCCGCCGGTGACTTCACCGAGGAGGGCGGCGCCGTGGCCGCCCGCGCCCTGCTCGCGCCCACCGACACCCGCCCCCGGGTCACCGCGCTGTACACCAGCTCACTGGCCCAGGCGATCGGCGCACTGCACGCGATCGGCGAACTCGGCCTGCGGGTACCGCAGGACGTCTCACTGGTCGGCAACGACGACCTGCCGGTCGCCGGCTACCTCACCCCGCCGCTCACCACGGTCGCGATGCCCCTGCACGACCTGGGCACCGCCGCCGTCGACGCCCTGGTCGCCGAGATCGAGGGCAAGTCCCCCGGGGACGTGATCGTCCCCACCGAGCCGCGGCTGGTCCGCCGCGGCTCCACAGCTCCCCCGGCCGAACCGGGCGGAAGACCCAACTGAACCTAACGGGATGACCGAGCCGCCGGTCGCACCGAGAGGAACCCCATGAGCCGCACCATCCCCACCCGCTTCGCCGGGCGCACCGCCCTGCTCACCGCCGCCGCCTCCGGCATCGGCGCCGCCACCGCCCACCGGCTGGCCGGCGAGGGTGCGTCCGTCCTGGTCACCGACGTGGACGAGGAGGGCGCCGCCCGGGTCGCCGAGGAGGTCCGGGCCAAGGGGGGCGAGGCCCGCCACCGTGCCCTCGACGTGACCGACCCCGAAGCCTGGCCGCACGCGGTCCGGGCGGCCGAGGAGTGGACCGGCCGCCTGGACCTCCTCCACCTCAACGCCGGCCGCAACCTGCCCGGCGCCGTGCACGAACTCGACGACGCCTCCTGGCACAGCCATCTCCGCCTCGCCCTCGACTCGGTCTTCTACGGCTGCCGCGCGGCCGTACCCCTGCTCTCCGCCGCCCGGGGCGCGATCGTCGTCACCTCGTCGGTACACGCGGTCCTCGGTTTCAGCGGCTTCCCCGCCTACGCGGCCGCCAAGGGCGGAGTCACCGCGCTGGTACGGCAGTTGGCGGTGGAGTACGGCGGCCGGATCCGCGTCAACGCGGTCGTCCCCGGGGCCGTGGACACCGGTCTGTGGGTGGACGCCCCGGCCGAGTACCGCGCCCGGACCGCCGCCCGCACCCCCGTCGGCCGCATCGGTGAACCCGAGGACATCGCCGCCGCCGTCGCCTTCCTCGGCTCCGAGGACGCGGCCTTCATCACCGGCCAGAACCTGGTGGTGGACGGCGGCCGCAGCATCAGCGCACACGAGTAACGCGCAACTCCCCCTTCTTCGTACGTCACCGCACCGGGCTGTCGTGCCCGCGGACCCGGAGGTCCCGCACCATGAAAATCATCGGATACGAGCTGTTCCTCGTCGAACCGCGCTGGCTGTTCCTGCGCGTGGACACCGACGAGGGCATCTCCGGCTGGGGAGAACCCGTCGTCGAGGGCAAGGCGCACACCACCGCCAAGGCCGTCGAGGAGATGTTCGACTACCTCCTCGGCCAGGACCCGGCCCGTATCGAGGAACACTGGCAGATGCTCGCCAAGGGCGGCTTCTACCGGGGCGGCCCGGTGCTCAGCAGTGCCCTCGCCGGCATCGACCAGGCCCTGTGGGACATCGCCGGCAAGACCCACGGCGTCCCCGTGCACCAGCTCCTCGGCGGCCATGTCCGCGACCGCGTCCGCATCTACGGCTGGCTGTACGGCGAGACGCCCGAGGAACTCGCCGAGTCCGCGGCGGACCAGGTGGCCAAGGGCCTCACCGCCGTGAAGATGAACCCCTGCGCACAGCTGGAGCCGCTGGCGACGCCGGCCGCGATCGCCGCGATCGTGGACCGGGTGACGGCGGTCCGCGAGGCGATCGGCCCCGACCGGGATTTGGCGCTGGACTTCCACGGCCGCTTCAGCGGAGCGATGTCGCGGCGCGTACTCCCCTTCCTGGAGCCGTTGCTCCCGATGTTCGTGGAGGAGCCGGTGCTGCCGGAGTTCACGCGCGACCTCGGCGAGGTGGTCCGTGCCACGTCCATCCCCATCGCCACGGGCGAACGCCTCTTCTCCCGCTGGGACTTCCGTGAGGTCCTCGGCGCCGGGATCGCGGTGGCCCAGCCCGACATCAGTCATGCGGGCGGCATCTCGGAGACCCGCCGGATCGCTGCGCTGGCGGAGACCTACGACGTCCTGGTCGCCCCGCACTGCCCCCTCGGCCCCATCGCCCTCGCCGCGAGCCTCCAACTCGACCTCGCCGTCCCGAACTTCCTGATCCAGGAACAGTCACTGGGCATCGGGTACGGCGACAGCAGCGGGTTGCTGGGCTACCTGGCCGACGCCTCCCCGTTCGAGGTGAAGGACGGCTACATCGACCGGCTCACCGGGCCGGGCCTCGGCATCGAGATCGACGAGGCCGTCATCCGGGAGGCCGCGGAGAAGGGGCACCGCTGGCGGAACCCGGTATGGCGGAACAGGGACGGTTCGCTGGCGTCCTGGTAGCGACGGCAGCGGATCGACTGCGGGCCGGTGGGGGTTGCTCGCGCAGTTCCCCGCGCCCCTTTAGGTGGGACCAGTGGGCCCACCTTCTTGGGGGCGCGGGGAAC
>NZ_JBHXLU010000125.1:0-34399 GCF_042720695.1 Streptomyces sp. NPDC058457
GCCTCCGCGTCGTCCAGCTGAGCCGGGTACTTGTGTTCCGGAGCCCGCCGAAAGTCCAGGACCAGAACGGGAGCACCCGCCGCCTTGGCGATATGGCCCCCGAGCTTCCGGTCGACGAACCCCGACGACAACACGGAACCACCGGCATGACTGTGCAGGAGAACATAGTCGGTGTTGGAGTCGACCGGCTCACACCAGATCCCCACAACACCACCCGCGTCAACTTCTCGATAAGTGACACCCTCCGGCTCACGAGCCCTCAGATGAACACTCTCCACCCGCGTACGCGTCGCATCCAACTCCGACTCAGGAACCACCAGCCCAGCCATCCAGTCAGCGAACTCAACCGCTTCCGGACTCAGCTCAACAGCAGCGCGATCAGACACGTGACACCTCCACAGAGGCCTTTGGGCACACCAGGTCCGCGCTCCGTCCCGTCGGAGCACGTCAGACGCCGAAACGCCTTGAGGGGTGTGCAGCCGATTCGACTGTGACATCGACCCTAGGAGCGCTAAGTTCAGAAAGTCAACCCAGCGAGCCGTTACGGGCAGGGAACCCAGAGGAAGCGGGCAAGGTCGCGACTGCCGCACAGGAGGCACCGCCGACATCGGGCGCGGCGGCGCGAGTCACTCCGCCGCCCAAAACAGGCAGGTCCGCGTCATGGTCCACCTAGAAGACGACCCGCTCATTGTCGTACGCGGCATCTGGGTACTGCTGTCGCCAGTCGGTCCCGAATGCTTTGAGAGCAGCGGCGCCATCGGGGGGCAACGGGGTGTGCTGTATACAGTCCGGTCGCACGAATCGGTTGGCCGTCGCCGTGTCCTCACGGGCATACACGCCCCTGAGGACACAGACGGCGACCGACTTCTGGCAGCCGAGACGGACGCTTTCGCCAGATCCGGCGACGGCCAACCCTCGGGAAGCCCGCCGTCGGCAGCGATGAGAGCGACGGCCGCGGCACCAGATGTGACGGTACTCACGGACTCCGGTCTCCGAACTCAGTGGAACTTTAAGCGTCTTGACTGACGGGCGCGGGTGGTGACGCCTGCCATGGGCCCAGTGTGCTGCCGCACCGGTTCGCTACCATGGCATGAATGCCACTTGCGACGGGATCCTGCCATGGCACACGTTCACCGCATCGCCGTTCTGGCCGTTGACGGGGTGTACCCCTTCGAACTGGGCATCCCCAGCCGGGTCTTCGGGGCGGCCGACGGCCGCTACGAGGTCTTCACCTGCACCGTCGACGGCCGCCCGGTCCGCACCAACTCCGACTTCTCGATCACCGTCGAGCACGGCCCGGAGGCACTGCGCACCGCCGAAACCGTCGTCATCCCGCCCTTCGTCACCACCGCCGTCACCCGGGAGGTTCCGCAGCCCGTCGTGGAGGCGCTCGCATCCGCAGCTCCTGGCAGACGCCTCGTGTCGATCTGCACCGGCGCCTTCGTCCTCGCCGCCGCCGGACTCCTCGACGGACGGCCCGCCACGACACACTGGGTGGTCACAGACCTGTTCCGCGAATGGTTCCCCCAAGTCGCCCTGAATCCCGACGTCCTGTTCATCGACGACGGGGACGTGCTGACCTCGGCCGGCGCCGCCTCCGGACTCGACGTCTGCCTGCACATCATCCGCAAGGACCACGGCAGCGAAGTCGCCAACCAGGTGGCGCGCATGTGCATCGTCCCCCCGTGGCGCGATGGAGGTCAGGCGCAGTACATCCAGCATCCGGTACCCGAGAACAAGGCCAGCGGAACGGCAATCGCCCGCCAGTGGGCTCTGGAGAACCTTCACGAGCCGATGACCCTGACGGAACTCGCCGAGCACTCGCACATGAGCCTGCGCACTTTCGCCCGCCGCTTCACCGAAGAAGTGGGCATGAGCCCGGGACGCTGGCTGATCCAGCAACGCGTCGACCGGGCACGGCAACTCCTGGAAACCACCGACCTGCCGGTGGACGAGATCGCCGGCCAGGTCGGCTTCGCCGGTGGCACGTCACTACGAGAACACCTGCACGCCGCCATCGGCGTCTCGCCGCTCACCTACCGGCGCACCTTCCGCGGAGCCCCGTCGCCCGACCCGCTGGGCGCCACCGCAAACACTGCTCCTCGAAGGCGATGAGAAAGCGGCCCTGCGTCGGAGCCGCACCGCGAACCGGTAACGAGCGACTCGATCACGACCAGCGACTCCGATGTCACTCCCTGCCCGACTTCGGTCGACGCACGGACACAGGGCAGGGCGGTCCCTGCCCGCAAACTGCAAGACGGCCCGTGAACCACCGAGTGGGCCGTCGGCCTGTTCACCGAAACGATCGCGGGCGCCGAGCAGTAGGCCGGCGGAGCCGTCGTGCGCCTTGACTGCGGGGGCGCCACATCCGAGGCGCTGCGACAGCAGGCAACGGAGAGCGAACAGGTATTGGCCGCCGCGTGCGTGGACATCGGGCACGGTCCGTATGGTGGCCGACGCCGGGAGTCACAACTGGTCGCTCGCGGGGCTCCTCATCTCACCGCGAGTGGGCCCCTCTTGCGGACGTCAGCCCCACCACTTAACATTACGATCGTAAGCTGAAGTGCCGGTGGCCGGGCAGAGCGCGGGCAACATGCTTGCCACAACGGCCTGCTGCCTCGCTCGCGCGGCGGCAACTCCGTCGGCGCCTTCCACCATTCCAGTGAGGCGGAGGTGTCTCCGCTTCTCGCCGCAGAACAGCCGAGGGCCCCTCCGAATCATGTCGAGCCGTGACACACCCAAACCTGTCCGTACGGACGCGGCACGTAACCGCACCCGCCTGCTCGACGCCGCGCGCATCGCCTTCGCATCCGACGCACCGGTATCCCTGAAGCAGATCGCGCGGGACACGGGTGTGGGGATCGGCACGCTCTACCGGCACTTCCCCACGCGAGAAGCACTGGTCGAAGCGATCTACCAACAGGAGCTGGCCCAGCTGTACGCAAGCGCCGAGGCCCTCCTCGACGCGAAGGATCCAGCCGACGCGCTGCGCAGCTGGATGGACCACTTCGCCCGCTACGCGAGTACGAAGCGAGAGTCAGCAGACGCGCTGCGAGCAGTTCTCGTGTCCGACATCGCGACCGCGTCACAGACACGCGTGCGGCTCTGCGCCGTAGTGCAAGCCATCCTTGATGCCGGTGTCGCAGCCGGGACGCTGCGCGACGATGTCCGCGCCGAGGACATCGTCGCCACCCTCGTCGGTATGTTCACGACGACCTCGCTGGCAGGCGGCCATGAGCAACTGGACCGCATGCTTGACCTGCTGATGGACGCCGTCCGGCACCCAGCTTCATGAGAGGATCGAGCTCAAGCCTCTACGAAGCCACCCGCTGACCGATCGTGGGGTGGTCGGATCGAGCGGAGTTCCTGAAGGGTGATCGCACTCCCACTCAGTTCGGCAGCCATCCGGCGGATGGTCAACTTGGCCCGCAGATAGGCAATACACTTGCGGGCCGCAGCAAGCTCGGACAGGTCGCCGCCGTCCATACTGAACAACTGCCCCGCATCTACGAGGTGCTGGCGACGCCACACATAGATCGTCTGGTCGCTGACGTAGAGAAGCCGGGGCATACCACCGCAGCCCCCGGAGATCTCCTAGATGAATGAGTCCAAGGACTCGTAGCCGTAGGCCGCCAGCGAGC
Source organism: Streptomyces sp. NPDC058457 (assembly GCF_042720695.1). NCBI lineage: Bacteria > Bacillati > Actinomycetota > Actinomycetes > Kitasatosporales > Streptomycetaceae > Streptomyces > Streptomyces sp. NPDC058457. The sequence continues at coordinate 3,642 of NZ_JBHXLU010000125.1, forward strand.
GATGTCGCATGTCGCTGCCATCGCTCGCCCAGCATGTGCAAGGCGTGCCCGTTTCATCCTGGCGGTCAGCGGAGAGCACGCGACGCATGCTTCAGCAACTCGGCGGACGTCTCGGTCGGGGCCCAGCTGTGCGGATTGCCTTGAGTCTCCAGTGGCTGGAGACGGCAGAGTGGGGGGCATGGACGCTACGACCCTCTACTCGATCGGGGAGCTTTCCCGGCGGACCGGCTTGTCTGTGAGGACCATCCGGTTCTACTCCGATTCGGGGGTGGTAGCGCCGACCACCCGTAGTCCCGCCGGTTATCGGCTCTACGACCTCGACGCACTGCTTCGTCTGGAACTCCTGCGCACACTGCGCGAGCTGGGCATGGACCTGGCCACGATTCAACGGGTACTGGACCGTGAGCTCTCGTTGGCGGAAGTCGCCGCGGCGCACGCCGACGCCATGGACGTCCAGATCCGGATACTGCGACTGCGTCGGAGCGTTATGCGAGTCGTGGCCAGACGCGGGTCCAGTCCCGAGGAGACCAAGCTCATGCACAGGCTCACGCAGTTGTCCGGCGAGGAACGCCGACGTTTGATCGACGATTTCGTGGATGGCACCTTCGGCACAGTGGATGCCGACCCGGCCGCGGTGGCCATGGTCCACGCTGCCACTCCCGACCTCCCCGATGATCCGACCAGCGAGCAGGTCGCCGCGTGGGTGGAGCTCGCCGAGCTGGTCGGCGACGAGGATTTCCGTGCCCGGATGCGCCGGACGGCCGTACGCCAGGCCGCCGGGCGCCCGCTCGACATCGAGCGGGATGCCGGCGAGGAACTGATGGAGCTCACCCGTCAGAAGGTGGCCGAAGCCACGGAGTCGGGCATCGACCCGCTCAGCGACAGGGCCGCACCCGTCATCGACGACCTCGTGCACCGCTTCGCCGAGGTGTTCGCACGCAACCCTGACACGGATTTCCGGGACTGGATGGCGCAGCAGTTCGAAGAGGCGCACGATCCCCGGGTAGACCGATACTGGCGGCTGGTGTGGATCGTCAACGGCTGGCAGATAGTGCCGAACCTGATCCCGGTGTACCCCTGGCTCATCCAGGCCCTGCGAAACGACCACGCCGCATAGTCACCGCAGTGGAGACCGCCCGGGATCCTTGAATGAGTCCAGGGGATCGCCTGCGGACATGAGACGAGGGCGTCCAACGTCGATGTGTGACTAACGACCTGGACACCCTCGCAACGGCACTCTATGCCCGGATTGACGACGAGTTGAAGGCTTCGCCGTGGCTGGCGCCGTGGCGGCCTGCCGTCGGAATCACGCCCACGCTCAGTGACGCCGAGCTGATCACGCTCGCGGTCATGTCGGCGCTGCTCGGATACACCTCTGAACGGCGCTGGCTTCGCCGCGTCGGGCGGGACTTCGGCCATCTGTTTCCCTACGTGCCCCAGCAGTCCGGCTACAACAAGCGGCTGCGCGCCGCGTTCTCACTGCTCACCAGCATGATCCGGATCGTGGCCCGCGATACCTCACTGTGGAGCGACGATGTATGGCTGGTCGACTCCACACCGGTCGGTTGCGGTTGCTCCCGTGAGACGGCCAAACGCTCGGAGCTGGCAGGCTGGGCCCAGTACGGCTACTGCGCATCACACTCGCGATACTTCTGGGGGCTGCGTCTGCACCTGGTGTGCACACTCGGCGGACTGCCGGTCCTGTTCGCACTCACCGGGGCCAAGGCGGACGAGCGCGAAACGCTGCGCGACATGCTCGATACTGCGCCAGACGTCCTCGCCGTTCACCCCGGGCAGACGATCATCGGGGACAAGAACTACTTCGGCCGCGAGTTCGAGCACGGCCTTGCCGAGCGTCACCTGAAGTTGCTGCGGCCAGCCCGCAAGGGGGAAGCCGAGCCGGCCGGGTCACACCTGTTCAAACCGCTGCGGCAGGTCATCGAGTCGATCAATCAGACCTTCAAGGGTCAGCTCAATCTGGAACGACACGGCGGCAAGAGCCCGGCAGGGGTGTCAGCCCGGGTCTTGTGCCGGATCCTCGCACTCACAGCGGCGATCTGGCACAACGACCACACCGGACAGCCCCATCAAGCGATCACTCACTGCTTACGATCACTGACCGAAACGACACCCCTTGGACTCATTCATCTAGCGCTACTAAGCGCTCTTCGCGCCGCTCTTCTCCCGGACAGCGTCGAACATAGAAGTGAGCGCAGGACTCTCGGCAAGACTGCCCAGCAAGGCATGAAGCGAGCGCCGTCCAGTGGTGTCCAGGTCGGCAAGAATTTCGCTGTCGAGACCGACCAGTGTGCGGTTGAGGTCGACCAGGACCTTGCGCCCGTCGTCGGTGATATCGACGGCGTACCGACGCCGATCCTGCGGATCGCGTGTCCGCTGGGCGTATCCTGCCCGCTCCAGGTCGTCAAGACTCGTCACCATCGTCGCCGGGTCGATGCGCAGGAACGAACCGAGCGCCAACTGCGGCATGGCCCCATTGTCCGCCAAGGCCTGCAAGACGCTGTAGTGCCGCACCCGCAGGCCGGTACCGCTGATACCGACCTCGGCGATCCTGAACGCAACCTGCCCGAGCTTGACCAGCAGGCAGATAGTATGTTCGGCCACTGTCCCCGGTACCAGCGGAGTCTCGGACATCGTTTATCCCGCCCATGGTTAGTCCTACGTACGGTCCGGGTCCATCGTACGAGAAGGCTGGGTGCGGCCGGAGCGTGTAAAAGGATCTCCCTGCACAGAAGAGGGGCTCGCAGGGCCGTGTTGCGCGGGCTGTCAGCCGACGATGCCCCGACCAAAGATCTGCCGGGCTATGACCCACTTCTGGATTTCGTTCGTGCCCTCGTAGATCTCGCCGATCTTGCTGTCCCGGTAGATCGCCTCGACGGGACTGCTGCTGCCGTCGGAACCCAATTGGCGCGCGAAGCCGAGGCCTCCGAATGCCTGGACAGCGTCGCGCGCCATGTCCACCGACAACTTGGTTGCGTAGTACTTTGCCATGGCGGCCTCGGGCTCCGGGGACGGGTTGCCGGCATCCAGGCGCAGGGCAGCCTTGGTGTAGAGAGTGCGGGCGTTCTCGATCTCGGTAGCCCGTTCGGCTAGCAGGAACTGCCAATGCTGGTTGGCGGCCACCGGCCTGCCGAAGACGTGTCGCGTCGACAAGTGGGCCACGGTGAGGTCGAAGGCGGCCTGCGCCATGCCGACCCCGGCAGCCGCGATACCGATCCGGCCGTAGGTCAGCGTGGACAGCGCGTGGCGCAGTCCGTGCCCCTCGGCGCCACCGAGGATGTCGTCGTCGGACAGGCGCACATTCGTGAAGCGGATGTCCGCGGTGAGCTGACCGCGATTGCCCATCTTGCGGTCGGCCAGGCCGACTTCCACGCCCGGAAGCGCCATGTCGACGATGAACATGCTCAGCCGCTCGCCGGTGCGGGCGAGAACCACCACGAACCCGGCGACGGGCGAGTTGGAGATCCACCGCTTGTGGCCGTTCAGCACCCAGCCGGCCTCGGTACGTACGGCCTCGGTCTGAACCGCCTGCGGAGACAGGTCACTGGAGGCGTCCGGCTCCGTGGTAGCGAACGCGCCGACCACCGAGCCCTCCGCGACCTTGCGCAGCCACCGCTGCTGTTGTTCATCGGTGCCCTGCCGCAGGGCGTTGCCCGCCAGGATGCAGTGCACGTCGAAGACGGCCGCGACACTGCTGGAATAGTAGGCCAGCTCTTCGATGGCCGCGGCGGTGGCGGTCGCCGGGTAGGTCAGTCCGTCCCCGCCGACCTCGCTGGGGAAGGGGATCCGGTACACGCCTACCGACGCAAGCGCGTCGAACACCCGCCTGGGGAAGCCGTCCGTACGCTCATCGCCCCCCGCGATCACCGCAGCATGCGGAGCCACTTCGCGTTCCGCGATCAGGCGCACCGAGGCACGGACGGACCGCGCCTCTTCGGGGGCGAGGAGCTCGTGGTAGAGCCGATCACTCTGACGCGCAGGGGTGAAAGTCATACGTAGACCATATCATTAGTAGCGCATACGATTAGCTCAACAATCAACCCTGGAGGCTCCACCATGACACGGACCCTGGCCGGCAGAACCATCCTGATGTCGGGAGGCAGTCGCGGCATCGGACTCGCCATCGCCCTGCGCGCAGCCCGCGACGGCGCGAACGTGGTGATGCTCGCCAAGACCGCCGTGCCGCACCCGAAGCTCGAAGGCACGATCCACACCGCCGTCGATGAGGTTGAGCGAGCTGGCGGCAAGGGGCTGGCAGTCGTCGGTGACGTCCGCAACGAGGACGATGTACGCACCGCCGTAAGCGCGGCGATCAGCACCTTCGGCGGCATCGACATCGTGGTGAATAACGCCAGCGCGATCGACCTGTCATCGTCGGAGCAGCTGGAGATGAAGCGGTACGACCTGATGCAGGACATCAACACGCGGGGCACGTTCCTGCTGAGCAAGGCGGCGATCCCGCACCTGCGCGAGGCGGGCAACCCACACATCCTCACGCTCTCCCCACCGTTGAACCTCACGCCGTACTGGGTGGGGAAGCATCTCGGTTACACGCTGTCGAAGTACGGCATGAGCCTGTGCACCATCGGGCTCGCCGAGGAACTCGCCGCGGACGGCATCGCCGCCAACTCGCTGTGGCCGCGGACTCTGATCGATACAGCCGCCGTACGCAACGTGGTCGGCGGCGCCAGACAAGCCCGTACTCCCCGGATCATGGCTGACGCCGCGCACTCCATCCTCACGCGTGACCCGCGGAAGTGCACCGCCAACCTGTTTATCGACGACGAGGTCCTGTCGGACGAGGGCATCACCGACCTGTCCGTCTACAGCCCTACCGGCTTTGAGGGTGATCTCGCGCTCGACATATTCGTCGATCCGGCCTGATCCCGCACCTCTCAGCACATGAACGCGAGGGCGTTCTCGATGCCCTCCTCGCCCTCCTTGAGGACCTCATCGGCGAGCTTCGAGTTGAAAACTGGGCGGGGTGGGGCATCTGCAACGCCCCCACCGTCATCGCGCCGCGGCCGCGCAGGACAGCCGGGCGTCCGACGCCGCACCGACCCCGGCGCGCGGGAGACAGCTTAGGCGGCTTACCGTCCTCCCCAGCGGATGGCCTTCTCGCTGCGGACGTCAGCGCGTTCTCGGCGCTGGGCGGCGAGGACATCGGGGGGACGCGTATGGGTGTTGCGGCAGCGCAGGTAGGCGTGCAGGGCCAGGGTCTGCGCGATGTGGTTGGGGTGGTTCGAATTGGCGATGGTGAACTGCCGCAGCGGTCCGAAATGGGCTTCGATCGGGGTCGCCCACGATGCATACGTCGGGGTGAAACACAGTTCGCCCCGATGTTTCCTGGCCCAGCGGCGGATGTCGGTGCCCTTGTGAGCGGACAGGTTGTCCATGATGACGTAGAGGGGCGCGCCGTCGGGTCTGGCGGCGCGGATCTACTTGAGCGCGGCCAACGTGTTCCCGGCGCCCTTTCTGTGACGATTGACGCCCCACAGAGTGTCTGTCGTCGCCGATCGAGTAGCAACCGTGGAAGTAGCGCATGCCCTGGGTGCGGTAGTAGGTCGCGGAATGCCGCTCGGGATGGCCTTGCTCGGCCCGGCTGACGCCGGCTGTGGGTCGGATGCCAAGCGGCCCGAACTCGTCGAAGGCGAACACCCGGTCCGGGAAGCGCTCCAAGACCTCCTCGATGTGGTCCAGCTTGGCGCCGCGGTCGGGGTCGGGGTCGGGTGACTCCTTCCACGTCTTGGTGCGCTGGAAGGTGACCCCGTGGCGGGCTAGCAGACACCGTAACGCCTCGCGACCGATCCTGATCACGCGGCCGTGGACGCGGCGCAGGTAGGCAACGAGTTTGCGGATGGACCAGCGGGTAAAGGGCTGACCGAGCTTGGTCGGGCGTGTGGTGGCCGTCGCTACGCCGAAGTCCTCGTCGTCAGGGCCGAGCAGGTGGGGGACGGCCTCCCGCCCATCGAGGGTCCAGGCAGGCCAGACCTATCTCGATGAAGCGGTGGATTACGTCTCGGACGGTGTCCTCGTCGGTCTGGACCAGCCTCGCGGTCACCGGCACGCGGTTCCCGCCGGCCGAGGCGAGCAGCATCATCGCGCGTCGGAACCGCACCGAATTGATGCTGCCCCGGCGTACGATCTGCTGCAGCTTCTCCCCCTCTCCATCGGTCAGTCTGCGCACACGGACAGGCTCCGCCACCACACCCCCAGCAGTCGGACCGGACGTCGCCGCCCACCCAACCGTCATGGCCACCAACCCGGCGAACCGGCTGCCGGCAAAGTGCCCTCGCACAGAACCGGTTGGCGATCGTGAGGGACAGGCCGCCTTCCAGGACCGGCTCGAACTGCGGGAAACCGCGACGCCGTCCGGCCGACCAGCACAGACAGCGGCTTCCTGCCGTAGTCGGCCAACTCGTCGGCAATGCCCTGAGCGGCGCCTCTTGCAGGTCCTCCCTTTTTCGACACCCCGGCGGCGTGCTGGTGGGCCCGACGGATGGTGGCGTCCCCGTTCATTACTCAGGTGATCAGGCCCTTCGCGTGGGCCTGGGCCTGGAGCTGGGTGACGCCGTGGCCCCAGGTCTACGACCGGTTCGACCGCCGGCAACGGGATGGTACCTGGCCCGGATCGACTGTACGGCTCTGGCACATCGCACAAGGGAACACCTGCTCGGGTCCGCACCCTATGCCGACTACCAGCTGCCGCCGCGCCTGCGGCCGGCCCGGCTTGATGCCCTGCGGCAACAACGGCTCCAGCCGGGCCATGGGCCGTTTTTCAGACCACGACGCCCCCACAGAGCGTGACCGCCTACAGTCGTGATCCACTTCGGTAGCAGACCACCCAACCCATCCTCACGTCGTATTTCGAGGGGTCAGCGCCCTGCTACATGTTGATCATGTGGCCCGCGAGGCCGTGGACGGCTTCCTTGACCGCCTCGCCGAGAGTGGGGTGGGCGTGGACGTTGCGGGCGACCTCGTGGACCGTGAGGTCCCACTGCTGCGCGAGGGTGAGCTCAGGGAGGAGTTCGGTGACGTCGGGGCCGATGAGGTGGGCTCCGAGGAGCTCGCCGTACTTGGCATCGCTGATCAGCTTCACGAAGCCGGTCGCATCACCCAGGCCGTGGGCCTTGGCATTCGCAGTGAACGGGAACTTGGCGACCTGGACGTCGAATCCCTTTTCCCTCGCCTGGGCCTCGGTGTAGCCGAAACTGGCGATCTGGGGCTGGCAGTAAGTGGCGCGCGGGATCATCGCATAGTCGAGCTCCATGGTTTCGGCATCGGCGAGGGTCTCGGCGGCGATCACACCCATCGCCTCCGCGGTGTGCGCGAGCATCAACTTCGCGGTGACGTCACCGATGGCGTAGATGTGCGGGACGGAGGTGCGGCACCGCCCGTCAACGTCGATCGCGCCGCGCTGGGTGACCGTGACGCCGGTGTTCTCCAGGCCGTAGCCGGTGACGTTCGGCGCGAACCCGATCGCTTGGAGGACTTTGTCGGCCTCCAGGACCTGCTGGGAGCCGTCCTTTCCAGTGACCGTGACACGGACCTGCGGACCGGACTCATCAATCGATTCGACGCGGGTCGAAGTGAGGACGTCGATACCCAGCTTCCTGTACTGCTTCGCCAGTTCGGCAGAGACCTCGACATCCTCAAGGGGGGCCACGCGGTCCAGGAACTCGACGATGGTGACCTTCACCCCGTAGTTGTTCAGGACGTAGGCGAACTCGATGCCGATCGCGCCGGCGCCCGCGATCACGATGGACTGCGGCAGGTCTTCGGCGAGGATCTGTTCCTCGAACGTCACCACCCGGGAGGTGCGGCGGGTGCCGGGCAGCAGCTTCGGGGTCGCACCGGTGGCGATGATGCAGTGGTCGAAGGAGACGGTGCGGGTGTTGCCCTCGTAGTCGGCCACCTGGAGCGTGTGGGGGTCGACGAACGTGCCACGGCCGCTGATTTCCGTGATCTTGTTCTTCTTCATCAGGTAGTGGACGCCCTTGACCCGGCCGTCCGCGACCTTGCGGCTACGGCGGAAGGCCTCCCCGTAGTCGAAGGAGACCTGTCCGTCGACCTTGATACCGAAGGTCTTCGCCTCGCGGGTGAATATGTGCGCGAGTTCGGCATTGCGCAGCAGGGCCTTGGTGGGGATGCAGCCCACGTTCAGACAGACGCCTCCCCAGTACTTCTCCTCGACGACCGCGACACTCTTGCCCAGTTGGGCGGCCCGGATGGCGGCGACATAGCCGCCGGGGCCCGCGCCGAGTACGACGACGTCGAAGCGCTCACCCTGCTCGTCCATGGATGGTTCCTTTCCGCTGGGGCGGCCGACTCCTCGCAGGAGCCGACGTAGTCCCGATCGAACAACCTGTTCATCAACTCATCAGCGGTGGCCCCGCCACCACCCGCCGCAGGGAGACCTGCGGCACTCCCCCGGGCGTCCGCTTCAGCGCTCCGATGCCTCGGTCTATGCCCGCGCAACGGTCATGGACGGCGCGCCGGCACCTCGTCCACTTCGTGTACTCCGGCCTCGGCGGCAGCACGGCTCAGGGTGTCGAGCCCGAAGGCTGCGATCGGTCCGTGCACGCCGGGTTCGAGGACGGCATCCGGCGCCGCCGCATGGACGGCCGCCCAGGCCAGAAGGGAGCCCGTCATCTCGTACGGATCCGGTCCGGTGAGAACCGACCTGGCCAGGGCGCGACCGTGGCCGTCGCGGGCGACGGCGATCACCAGGGAACGGCCGTCGGCGTCCGGTTCGCGATGCGATCCGGGGAGCCGTTCGGACCACCGGACCAATGCGGCCCGCACCTTCGCCGACCGCAGCAGTGGTGCCTGGAGCGTGGCGGCGATCTGTACCGGGCGGGTCCACCGCCCGAGCCAGCCCAGGGCCACCTCGACGCTCTCCAACTGAGGGAAGACCGCCGGCAGGCCGAGGTGCTCCGTGCCCGGGACGGTCATGGCCGCGCGTTTCACAGTGGCGTAGCGGAAGGTACGAACACGCTTGGCGGCACGCTCGTCGACCAGACGGGAAGGCATCCCAGAGCGTGGACGGCGGTAGGCGAACCCGTCCTCGGCCGCCCCGGCGACCAGTGTCTGCCGTGTGCCTGCCGTGGTCAGGGTGTAGGAGTCGCGCAGTGTGCTCCGGTAGAGCAGTTCGTCCCCGTGTCCCGAACGGGTGATGAAGTAGCCGATCTCGACATGGCGTGCACGCTCGCCCGCCTTGCCCACAGCCAACCCGCCGGCGAGGTTGCCCGGCACGTAGTCGTAGCCGAAGGCGGGCACCACGGTGGCTCCTCGGGCGGCTGCGACAGGGTCCAGTTCAAGGAGGACGCGGCGGGCGAAGGCTCCCTCCCCCGTGGAGTCGAAGTAGTGCGCACCCACCCGCGCCGCCGCCGTGACCGTGGCCATGCCGAGTTGCATGAACGGCCCGACCGTGGAGAGGACGACGTCGCTGGGCCCCAGGAGGCGCGTGAGGTCGGGCACCGAGGTGACGTCGACCTCAACCGCCGGCAGCTCCGCCTCGAAGCGGTCGGCCAGGGTCAGCATCCTGGTTCGGTTCCGCCCGACCAGAGTCGGCTTCTCACCTCGTGCGAGCAGTTCCCGGAGCACCCGCTGCCCGGTGTACCCCGTCGCGCCCAGCAACACGATCCTGCGCTTTTCCACGGCTCCGCCTGCCTTCCGGGAAACACGGACGACCTTTGACCGACCGCGAGTCATTCATTGACTTGCGGTCATTGAATATACGATGGTACGCATGCGAGGGCCAAACCGACGACAGCTGTATGCAGAGCAGACCCGGGCGGACCTGGTGTCAGCCGCACGCAGGCTGTTCGTTGACAACGGGTTCGCGGACACGTCGGTCGAGGCCATCACCGTGACGGCCCAGGTGAGCAAGGGCACCTTCTACCACCACTTCCCGGACAAGAAGGCGATGTTCGCCGAGCTCTATGCGGAGCTGATCCAGGAGGTCGGGATCCTGGGAGACGCCACGACCGAGGCGATCCGCGCCGCGCCGGACCGGCCCGCCATGACAGCGGTGGCCGATCTCACGCATGCCTTCCTACGGCGGACCATCGACGATCCCCTGCATCGTGAGCTGATGGCCCAGGCGCCCTCGGTCCTGGTGGAGCAGTACCGACAGATCAACGAGACCGTCGCCCAGCCGCCGCTCGAACGGCTGCTGTCCGCCCTGGCCGAACGAGGCGACCTGCAGCCGGACGTTCCCGTGGCCACTGTCGCCCGACTGCTGCTGGCCAGCCTGTGCGAGGGCAACCACATCATCGCCGCGGCGACGGACCGGGAGGCCTCACTGGCGAGGACGTTCCGGGCCATCACGCTGCTGATGTCGGGCTTGGCAGCCGACGGCATCAGCGCCCTCAGCTGACGGTCGCCGCCGGCATCCCGCCGATCACCGGACCGACAACACCCTCCCCCAGTTCGTCCAGTTGCCGGACTCAGCAGGTCCGGCGGGTACGCGAGTGTGTGCCATGTCTTGTGTTCCATCAATAACGAAGTTATGTTGCCGCCATGAAACGTGACTTGCTGGGCAGAAGGCTGGTTGTCACCGGAGCGGCACGCGGCATCGGCGAGAAGGTGGCCCGTCTGGCAGCCGCCCGAGGGGCTCGTGTGACCCTGATCGGCCTGGAGCCGGATCGACTGCGCGATCTCGCCGCGGACCTCGGCCCCACCGCTTCCTGGCGTGAGGCCGATGTGCGCGACGGTGCCGCGCTACGGTCCGCCATCGACGGGGCCGCGCAGACCATGGGCGGCATCGACCTCGTCGTCGCCAATGCCGGCGTCGTGGCGTACGGCACGGTCCGGCAGACGGACGAGGCCTCGTTCGAGCGGGTCCTGGACATCAACCTGAACGGCGTCTTCCGGACCCTCAAGTACGCGACGCCCCATCTGGAGCGCAGCCGGGGCCACGTATTGGTGGTGGCGTCCGCGCTGTCCTTCATGCCGTTGGCGGCGATGGCCTCGTACGGCGCGAGCAAGGCCGCGGCCGAACTGCTCGCCCTGACCTACCGTCAGGAGGTCGCCCACCTCGGAATCACGGTCGGCCTTGTGCACCCGTCCTGGATCGACACGGACCTCGTCCGGGGCGCCGAGGCGGACCTCCCCTCGTTCCAGGGCCTGCGGAAGCGGCTCCCCTATCCGGGCAACGTGACCACAAGCTCCGACCGGGCGGCCGCCGCCATCGTCGACGGTCTCGCACGCCGGCGCGGTCGCGTGTACGTCCCGCGCGCGGTCGTCGTGGCCAACTGGGCGAAGGCGGCCCTGAACTCCCCGCTGGCGTGGCCCTGGGCGAGACGCTTCGCGGCCCGGGCGGTTCCGTCCCTCGAACGGGAGGTGGCGGCACTGGGCAGGCACGACCAGCTCACGCCGGGTTCCAGTACCCCCGGATCGAAGACCAGCTAGCCTCGCCCGCGCGCGGCGCCGCACCCACCCCCGGTACTCACAGCCCTGGAGCAATCGAGTCGTACAGACGGGCCCCGGCCTCGTGCGACGCCTCGGCACGTTCCCGGCCGTCGCCCAGCCCGACGGAGAAATTCACCCCCATGGGCAGCAGCACCTGGGCCACCGCGTCGTCGAACTCGATGAAGTGCTCAGCCAGTTCGAGGGTGATGTAGCCATGGACCAGACTCCACAGCTGAGCAGCTATGACCCCGGGGTCCTGCTGTTCGACCCGGCCAGAACCGACGAGCCGCTCACACGCAGCGACGACATGAGCGTGAGCCGCCTGGAAGGCCGGCGAACGCCCGCTCAGGCGAAGGTCCTCGTCCGACAGCGGCCGGTATGTGGCACGAGTCGACAGGCCGAACATCAGGTCGTACAGGTGAGGGTTTGCGCGAGCCACGCGCCGGCAGGTCAAGGCCATCGCGAAGAGTTCCGCGATCGGGTCCTCGGTCACGGGTACGCGGGCAAATGCCTTGCCAAGCTCCGTGAACCCGTGGTCGACCACGGCTCGCATCAGTTCGGGGACTCCGCCGAAATGGCTGTAGACCACCATCGTCGACAGCCCGCTGGCGGACGCCACCGTGCGCACTTTGACGGCCGACGGCCCCTGCTCGGCGAGCAGACCAATGGCGGCCCGCACAAGTCGCTCCGGCGCATCATCCATCTTCGCCCGCCCTGGCATGGCCTCGCACCTCCACTCGACTCCGCCGCCGGCCGCGATCGCTTGGGATCGATAACACTTAGTGGCGGATGTCACACTTGAAATAACTTGGTTATATGAATCGTGCGAGGTCAGGATACACACCACGAGTGACGCACCCTCCGGGACATGGGTGTGCGTCCTCGGGGGTGCATCCACGCACTGTCCTGGATCCCTGCCGACGGCACGGCCGCAGACCTCGGCGATTCAGCCCCATCGCCGCACCGTCCATGCGCGGCTGTCCACACGCATCTCACACTCCCATGGACTCAGCACGGGACGAACTCAGCACGGGAGCAGAATTCATGCCATACAAAGACACGGGCCGTCTGGAGATCGAGAACCGCGGCGCGGTCCTGATCGTCCGGGTCGACGGCGGTCCCCACCAGGTGTTCGGCCTGGACATCGCCAATCAGTTGGACAAGTTGCTGGACCGGGTGGACCGTGACCCGGGCATCCGTGCCGTGGTCTTCACCGGGGCGCACCCCGAACGCTTCGTCAGTCATGCCGCGGTCGGATGGCTGCAGGAGGAAGGCGCGGCGAGCCCCAGGGTCGGCCGCCGCGGTGCCGCCGCCGTCGTACGCGTGGCGAAGTATGTGGACCGGTCTCGTGTCCTGGGCGCCGTGATGCGCAGGACACCGATGCGCGGAGCGCTCCAGTTGGAGCGCCTGCACACGACCTTCCTGAGGATGAACGGCAGCGGTGTGCTCTTCGTCGCGGCCCTCAACGGTTCGGCTCTCGGTCTCGGCGCGGAGTTCGCCTGGGCGTGCGATCTGCGGGTCATGGCCGACGGGGACTTCTTCATCGGCCAGCCGGAAATCCTGCTCGGCATCATCCCGGGTGGCGGCGGCACCCAGCGCCTGACCCGCCTGATCGGCACGCACCGTTCCCTGGCCGCGATTCTCGAAGGCAAGCCGTTCACTCCCGCGGAGGCTCTCGCCAACGGCGCGGTCGACAAGGTCGTTCCGCAGAACGAGGTGGTCGCACACGCGGTCGAACTCGCAGAACGCTTCGGCAAGAGGCCGAAGGGGTCGGTCGCGGCCGCCAAACGGGCGGTGTACTTCGGCGGCTCGAAGTCGCTGCAGGACGGTCTGCACGTCGAACGCGCGGAGTTCTTCATCAGGGTCACGTCGAAGGAGGGACAGGAACTGATGCTCGACTACAGGAAGAGTACGGACACCACCGGCGAGCTGCCGCTCTACCGGCCGGACACCTATGAGCAGGCACTGACCTCGGGCACCGTGCCCGGGCGCGGCCCGGCGAACGGACGGTGAAACGACCATGACCGATCTGCCGTCCTTCATCCGTCAGAACATCACGTTCCCCTCCGGCGACAGTGCCTGTGCCGGCTGGCTCTACCTGCCCACGGGAGTTACCGTCCCGCCCGTCGTCGTCCTCGGGCACGGCCTGGGCGCCACCCGCGAGATGCGCCTGGATGCCTTCGCCGAGCGCTTCGCGCAGGCCGGCATCGCCGCTCTCGCCTTCACCTACCGGCACTTCGGCGACAGCGGCGGCCGCCCGCGCCAGCTCCTGTCGATCAAGCGTCAGCTGACCGACTGGGACTCCGCCCTCGCCTACGTCAAGTCACGCCATGACGTCGACCAGGCGCGTGTCGCGGTGTGGGGCAGTTCCTTCGGCGGCGGCCACGCCATCACCGTCGCCGCACGCCATCCCGAGCTGCGCGCGGCCGTGGCCCAGTGTCCGTTCACCGACGGCCTCGCCTCCGCGCTCGCGCTCGGCCCGGTTGCCTCACTCAAAGTGACCCCCGTGCTCGCGCGGGATCTGGCGGCACGACTGCGCGGCAAGGCGCCGGCGATGGTGCCCATCGCCGCGGCCCCCGGTTCACCGGCCCTCATGAACGCGCCGGACGCCCTGCCCGGATACGAGGCGCTGCAGCCGCCCGGGACGACGTTCCGCAACGAGGTGGCGGCACGGGTCATTCCGTCCATCGCCGCATACCGGCCCGGACGCGCGGCGAAGAAGGTCACCATCCCGATCCTCTTCTGTGTCAGCAACACCGACTCCGTCACGCCTCCCGCCCAGACCCTCCGGTACGCGCGCACCGCGCCCCGGGGAGAGATCAAGAGGTACGACGCCGGCCACTTCGACTTCTACACCGGCGAGACCTTCGAGGCTCTGGTCCACGACCAGATCGAGTTCCTCTCCCGCCGGCTGGACCCGGCGCCCGCCGCTTGGACGACGTGACCGGTTCGCATCACACCGAGACAGGTACTCTCGCCATGAATTTCGCTTCTCTGCCCGACCGCCGAGCCGAGGCCGACCCCCAGGGGGCAGCTGTCGCCGACGGGCAAGGATCCCTCACCAACACCCGGCTGCTGCAGCGCGTCCGCACGGCGGCGCGTCAGCTCAACGACCTCGGCATCGGTCCCGGCGACGTCGTCGCCCTCAAGCTGACGAACCGCATCGAATTCGTCGTACTGCTGTTCGCGGCATGGCGGCTCGGCGCCACCGTCACACCGGTCAATCCGAGCATGACCGACGTCGAAGTGATCCGCCAGCTCAAGGATTCCGGTGCGCGCCTGCTGGTGGCCGAAGACGGTACGGAAACCACTGCCGGTCTGGCCACGCTCACCGTCGGTGAGCTCAGCGACCAGGTGGCCGAGTGGCATCGCGCTCCGCATCTGGACTCGTCGGCGCTGGCCCTCCTCATCTACACCAGCGGTACGACCGGAGTACCCAAGGGCGTGATGCTCGATCACGCCAACATCGATGCCATGGTGGAGATGGGACGCCAGTCCCTCCAGGTCGGGCCGAGTGACCGCTGTCTGCTGATCCTGCCGCTCTTCCACGTCAACGGCATCGTGGTCAGCGTCCTGACGCCGCTGCTCGCCGGCGCCAGTGTCGTCGTCGCGGGCGGCCGGTTCGATCCTCGCGGCTTCTTCGACCTCGTCGAGCGGGAGCGTCCCACCTTCTTCAGCGCCGTCCCGACCATCTACGCCATGCTCGCGGCACTCCCGGACGATGTCCGACCCGACACATCGTCGCTGAGGTTCGGAGTCTGCGGCGCCGCCCCTGCCTCCGCCGAACTGCTCACCCGGTTCGAGGCCCGGTACGGGTTTCCCCTTGTCGAGGGGTACGGACTTTCCGAAGGAACGTGCGGCTCGACCATCAACCCCGTCGCGGGACCTCGACGCGCCGGAACCGTGGGGCTTCCCTTCCCCGGCCAGGAGATCCGGATCATCGACGCCGAAGGCGGCGAGGTGGCGCCCGGCACGGACGGCGAGGTCGTCGTGAGAGGCCCCAACGTCATGCGGGGCTACCTCGGCCGTCCGGACGAGACGGCCAAGGTTGTCGTCGACGGCTGGCTGCACACCGGCGACGTGGGTCACCTCGACACGGAGGGCTATCTGACCCTCGTCGGACGCTCGAAGGACATGATCATCCGGGGTGGGGAGAACATCTACCCCAAGGAGATCGAGGATGTGCTCACCGCTGATCGGTCGGTGCTTGAGGCCGCCGTGATCGGTGTACCCGACGAGAAGTGGGGCGAGGTGGTCGTCGCATACGTCCAGGCCCGACCAGGTTCGACCGTCGACACGGAGTCGCTGAAGGCGCTCTGCGCACGCAGCCTCACCGGCTACAAAAGGCCGGCCTCGTTCGTCGTGGTGGAAGCCATCGCGAAGAACGCGGTCGGCAAGATCGACAAAGTCTCGTTGCGCGCTGCCCACGCCGAAGTCTCCGCCAGGTCCTGACCCGACGCGGTGCGGCTACGG
Organism: Streptomyces sp. NPDC058457; assembly: GCF_042720695.1. NCBI lineage: Bacteria > Bacillati > Actinomycetota > Actinomycetes > Kitasatosporales > Streptomycetaceae > Streptomyces > Streptomyces sp. NPDC058457. Next base: position 19,548 of record NZ_JBHXLU010000125.1, read on the forward strand.
GTCGTCTTGGGCAGCCGCCCGTAGCCTCGCCGGTTCCAGAAGGCCTTCAACCGCTCAAACCCCGTCGAAGGTGTAGTGGGACTGCTCCGCAAGGGCGGATGGAATCACCTGTTCCGCCCAGATGACCTTGCCCTCGCGGCTGTGCCGCGTGCCCCAGCGTTCGGTGAGCTGGGCAACCAGGAGCAGGCCACGGCCTCCCTCGTCGAAAGTCCTGGCGCGGCGCAGGTGCGGGGCGGTGCCACTGGCGTCGGAAACCTCGCACGTCACGGTGGACTCAAGGATCATCCGCAGTTGGATGGGGCTCTTGCCGTAGCGGATGGCGTTCGTGACCAGTTCGCTCACCACCAGCTCCGTCGTGAACGTCATCTCTTCCAGTCCCCAGGCGGCCAGCAGGTCGGAGGCGAAAGCACGCGCCTCGGACACAACGACCGGATCAGAGGGGAGATCCAGTGTCGCGACGTGATCGGCGTCCAACGCTCGGGTACGCGCCACCAGAAGGGCGACGTCGTCGGCAGGGCGCCCCGGCAGCAGCGCGTCGAGCAGGCCGTCGCAGGTCTCCTCCAGGGACTCCGGTGCGTGAGCGAGGACATCGGACAGGATCGCGATGGCGCTGTCCACGTCGCGGGCGCGGCTCTCGATGAGGCCGTCGGTGTACAGCACCAGCAGGCTGTCCTGATCCAGCTCGAACTGGGCGGTTTCGAAAGGCAACCCACCCAGACCCAACGGCGGACCGATCGGCACCTCCGGGAAGGCGACTGCGCGGGAGGTCGCTGCATCACCAGAAGTCACGACGGCCGGCAAAACGTGTCCGGCGCTGGCCAGGGAGCACACGCGGGAAACGGGGTCGTAGACCGCGTACAGACATGTGGCGCTGATCTCGTCCATGCCCCTCTGCTCCGCGCGCTGCAGACGGATGACGACATCGTCGAGGTGCGTCAGCAGTTCGTCGGGGGTGAGGTCGATGTCCGCCAGAGTACGGACGGCCGTTCGTAGTCGGCCCATGGTGGCGGAGGCCTGGAGGCCGCGGCCGACCACGTCGCCCACGACGAGGGCGACGCGTGCTCCGGAGAGCGGGATCACGTCGTACCAGTCACCGCCCACGCCGGCTCGGGTTCCGCTGGGCAGGTAGCGGGAGGCCGTCTCGACGGCGGACTCTTCCGGCACGTGCTGTGGCAGCAGACTGCGCTGGAGGGTGAGTGCGGTGCGCCGCTCCTGGGTGTAGCGACGGGCGTTGTCGATGTTCACCGCTGCTCGGGAGGAGATCTCCTGGGCAAGAAGGAGATCGTCGTCGTCGAAGGACTCGGCGGTGCGGCCACGGGAGAACTGTGCCAGCCCCAGAGGGTTCCCACGTGCCCACAGCGGGACCAGGAGCATGGAGTGGGTACCGCCGGTGTCCGAGCCGCATCCGGCTTCCGCAGGTCCCGTCAGCCACGTCGGCGCGTCGGCTGCCGTGATGCCGAGACGGAGGGGTTGTCCGGTGGCCAGTACGACAGCCGGCTCCGACTCCTCCGGGTAGCTGTGCCTCAACCCTGGGGCGACGGCCGGGTCCGTGCCGCCGATCGAAGAGTCGGAGACGGACTGCGCGATGCGACGGAGTAGCGGCGGCCCCTCTGCCGGATGCGTTACTTCTTCGCAGAAGACGGCGTCGAGAAGGTCGACGGTCACGAAGTCCGCGAGGTGGTCGGTGCCGACGTCCGCCAGTTCCTGGGCGGTGCGGGTGGTATCCAGGGTGGTCCCGATCCGCGTACCCGCTTCGTTGATGGTGATCAGCCGCCGCTGCAGCCAGCGGTCGCGTGCACTCTGGTACGCCGCGACCGCCTGCTGCGCGGTGCGATCGACGTACTCGAAACCCAGCGCGCTCAGTGTGATCGTCACTGCGTTGAGCAGCACAGGGTCCTTGGTGAGACGGCCGGTCTCCTCATGGAACAAATGAAACAAACCCGCGTGGACGAGCCGATAGACGCGCAGCAATTCGCTGATCTGAACCCCGTGCTCGGCAAGCCGACAAGCGAAATCGATGGCCGCCGGCGGCGTCGTGACCTCGGACAACTCGCGTCCGCGCTCAATAAAATCCAGAACGGTGTCGAGGTGTTCGGACAGCGCCACTGGCGCCAGAGCGGCGATGTCCTCGTGCTGCCATACCTCGGGAAGCTCGCTGCGCAAGTGTTGCAGCACGACTTCGGCCAGGTCATCCGATCGGGGCTTCAGCCCTCGGGCGAGATCTCGAAGGAAGGCATGGGCTTCTGTTCCCATAGACCAAAATGTACGGGTAAAGAATGATCCAAGCACATCTCTGTACCCACCGGCGTCCGCCGTCCGGTCGAGGGACTGGGCGACGACGACTCACCCTGGCCAGTACGTGCCCGCATGTGGATCAGAGATCGCAGAGGAAGCCGAGCAGCTCCCGCTTCACCTCATAGGAACGTCCTGCTGGGATCCAGTGCCCGCGGTCGGCCAGGACCACCGATCCTCACAGATCACGGACCTCATCCCCGAGCCGAGCGATCGCCTAGCGACTCAGCGCCGTGTGCTCCAGCTCCACGCCCCTAGCCGGCCAGTCCGCAGCCGGGACATGGCGGCACTGGCCCTGGCCGAGACTTACCGCTTGTCAGTGCGCCCGGTCCCACCATGACTCTCCCTCTGCCGGCCTTCACGTAACAGGAAGGGCACCCCGGAGCGGCAGCGGCTCGCAGCACCGGGGGACCGATGCGACATACCTAAACTTCCATCATGGAACGGAAGAGCTTTCAGGACATGAGCTGCCCCGTCGCGCTGGCGCTGGAACGGGTCGGTGAGTGGTGGAGCATCCTCATCCTGCGGGACGCGACACACGGCATCACCCGGTTCGACGGGTTCCAGAAGAGCCTGGGCATCTCGCCGAACTCCCTGACCCGCCGACTCGGCGCGCTTGTCGAGGCCGGTCTTCTCGAACGACGCCGCTACAGCGAACGCCCTCCGCGGGACGAGTACGTACTGACCGAGGTCGGGCGCGCATTCCAGCCGGTACTCATCGCGCTGTACGCCTTCGGCAGCGCCCACTTCCCGCCGGACGCGCCGAACGTGCGCCTGGTGGACAAGGATTCGGGCGCCGACGTCGACCCCATGCTGATCGACCGCGCGACCGGCCATCCCATCGACGAGGAACACGCCACGTTCCTGCCCGGACCGTCCGCGGACGACCAACTCCGAGCCGTACTCGCGCGAAGGAACGAGCAGGACTCATGAACCTTCGGTGACTTCCCTCACGATAGCTAGTTACTTGCATGATGATAGTGGCACTTCTACTGTTAGCCACCGAGGCGCTGGCGAGCGCCGGTACTCGGGCAGCCCGCTCGGACCCACAAGACCGAGCACCGCTCCACCGGCCGCCGTCAGTGCGGGGCAGTCACACGACAAGGTGTGCCATGAGCGCTTCAACAGGTGGTCGAGCCGTCTGCCAACACCGTGTAACGATCACATCGAGCCGCCGGAGTGATCGATTACGGCAAGTCCGGCGTGACCCACCTGCCACCGCGTGACCACGGACCGCCGGTCGATCAAGGGTGGGACGGCAGCCCGTCATTGACGACTCCAGGGCGAACCTTCCCTCTGACAGATCTCACGTACGAACCTGTTCGAGTCGGCGCCGACCCGGTTCGCCGATCCCGACATGGTCACCAGAGATCGCATCGACCACGCCTTGGCCATCGCAGGCCAGCCCGACCCGAATGCCGTGCTGCTCGAAACAGTCCAGGAACTTGCCACAGCACGCGGCACCAGGCCCGGCTGGCGGGCCGTTCCGACCACCGCTGTCGCGAAGCACCCCCGGCCCACTCTGGTCATCTGGGGTGACCGCGATCGTGTGCTGCCCGCCCGTCATCCGGACTCGGCGGGCCGGCTCCTCCCGCACGCCGAGACGCGTCTCGTGCCCGGGGTCGGTCACATGCCGCAGCTCGAATGCCCCGACACGTTCGCCGCCCACGTCCTGACGTTCCTCACCGCCGCGGATCGCGGCGACAACTTCCCGCCGCAGGACTCGGCGAACTCTTCCTGATTGCCTCGACCACTCACCCGTACCTGAGCGATGGAGACCAGCCATGGGTTTCACCAGCCCGTTCCCCGACGTGCACATCCCCGAAGTGAGCGTGTTCGACCTGCTGTTCAGCGGCATCGACCAGACAGATCTGGACAGGGTCGCGCTCATCGATGCCGCCGACGGGGTGCGCACCACCTACCGGGAGCTGATCGACCGGGTGGACGCGACCGCCGGGGCGCTAGCCGCTCGCGGGATCGGTGTGGGAGCGGTGGTGGGACTGTTGGCGCCGAACTCCTCCCAGTTCGCCACGGCCTTCCACGGCATTCTGCGGGCCGGTGCCACCGCGACCACCATCAACGCGTTGTTCACCGCTCACGACATCGCCAAGCAGCTCACCGACGCGAAGGCGACGATGCTGATCACCGTCACCGCACTGATGCCGCAGGCACAGCAGGCAGCAGAGGCGGTCGGGATCACACCGGAGCGTCTGATCGTCCTGGACGGAGACGGTGAATCCGCCTCCGGACATCCGAACGCCGACGACCTGCTGGCCCACAAGGCTCCTGCGCCGCAGGTCGACTTCGATCCGGCCACGCATCTGGCCGTGTTGCCCTACAGCTCCGGAACCACCGGCAATCCCAAGGGCGTCATGCTGACGCACCGGAATCTGGTGGCGAACGTGGTGCAGATCCGTCCGCTGCTCGCGATGGGGTCCGACGACAAGATCCTCGCGGTGCTGCCCTTCTTCCACATCTACGGCATGACAGTGCTGCTCAACGCGGCGCTGCAGGCTCGGGCGTCACTGGTCGTCATGCCCCGGTTCGATCTGGGTGCGTTCCTGGAGACCATCCAGGAACACCGGATCACCTACGGCTTCATCGCCCCTCCGGTCGCGGTGGCGCTGGCCAAGCATCCGCTGGTCGACGAGTACGAGATGTCGTCACTGCGCGTCCTCATGTCCGGCGCTGCGCCGTTGGACGCAGAACTCGGAAGCGCCGTCGCCAAGCGGTTGAGTGTGCGTGTGCTCCAAGGTTTCGGCATGAGTGAGCTGAGCCCGGTCAGCCACTGCATGCCCGCGGACGGCGGCCGGGAATTCTTCGGTGAGGCCGCGCCGCTCAGCTCCTGCGGTTGGCCCCTCCCCAACACGGTCAACAAGATCGTCGACCCCACCACCGGTGAGGAAGTCGCCTACCCCGCCCAAGGACTGAGCGAACCGGGCGAATTGTGGGTCAAGGGACCGAACGTGATGGCCGGATATCTCGGAAACGAGGAGGCCACCACGACCACGATCGACCCCGACGGGTTCCTGCACACCGGAGATCTCGCCCAGGTCGACCACGCCGGCCGGGTGTTCATCGTCGACCGGCTCAAGGAACTGATCAAGTACAAGGGCTACCAGGTCCCGCCGGCGGAACTGGAGGCTCTGCTGCTGACCCACCCGGCCGTCACCGATGCTGCGGTCATCGGGGTCACCGACGCCGACGGTGAGGAGATACCCAAGGCCTTCGTCGTCCGTCAGCCTGGTACCCACCTCACCGCGGACGAGGTCATCGAGTTCGTCGCCCGCCAGGTCGCCCCGTACAAGAAGGTCAGGCAGGTCGAGTTCATCGACGTCATACCCAAGTCCGCTTCGGGCAAGATCCTCCGCAAGGACCTCAGGACCCCGACCGTGTGACGCCGGCCATGCGGCGTACTCGGCGAGCCCGCCCAGGCAGAAGCGCCGCGCCCCCATCACGGGCGCGGCGCTCCGTACAGACCGCGGTTCAGGCGTTGCCGCCCCGGGGCAGCAGCGCCTCACCGAGCATTCGCCAGTACGGCATCGCGGTCTGACCCGGCTGGATCCCGATCACCTGTACAGCGACATGATCGGCGCCGGCGTCGACATGGGCACGGAGCTTCTCGACGATGGTGTCCAGGTCGCCCCAGAACACGAGGTCGTCCACGATGCGGTCGCCACCACCGGCGATCTCCGCCTCCGAGTAGCCGAGCCGTCGGAACTTAGCGATGTTGTACGGAGTGTTCAGATAGATGTGCAGATGCTCCCGTGCGATCGCACGGGCCTTGCCGGGGTCGGACTCGAACAGCACCGCGTGCTCGACGCCCAGAAACGCGTCCGGTCCGAGGATCTCGCGCGCCTGCGCGGTATGAGCCACGTTGACGTGATACGTCTGCGCGCCGGCGGTACGTTCACGAGCCAGCTCCAGCATTTTGGGCCCGTAGGCGGCCATGATGCGGCGCATCGGAGCCGTCGGCATGGGGTTGGGCGTCTCAAGTGCGTCCATCTCGTCGAGATAGGCGGTCATGGCCGCCAAGGGCTTGGTCCCCGCCCCCTGCCCGCCGCCGAAGCCAAGCCCGAGGACATGCCGGTCGGGGTAGGCGTCGGCCAACAGGAGGGCGGCGCCGTATGCCCACCGGGCTCCGCGTGACCAGATCTGCGCAATGCCGTTGATGACACGCATCTGCTCGGTGGCGGACAGCAGGAAGCCTGCGTGTGTGAGTGCGTCGCGCCCGAGCAGCTCGGGGATCCACAGCGCCCGCCAGCCCTGGGCTTCGAGTTCCTGAACCGATTCGCGTATCCGCGCCGCCAACTGGACCTCGAAGTCGAACGTGTAGACGCCGAACGTGCCGAGATCCAGGCCATCGATGGTGCTCATCGAACAACTCCTCGCGTGCGTTGAAAGCGCCCCTCCAGGGGTACTCCGCGCTGCCGACGCTTGTGGCGGACAGACCTGTCTGTTAACTTACATCCATGAGCACGGTCACGAAGCAACGCCCGGCTCGCGAGCGCATTCTGGACACGGCTTGCGAGTTGTTCTACGCCCACGGCATCCACGCCGTAGGGGTGGACCGGTTGATCGCCGAATCGGGGGTCGCCAAGGCCACGCTGTACAAGCAGTTCTCCAGCAAGGACGACGTGGTCGCCGCCTACCTGCGACTGATGGACGACAGATGGCGGCGCCAACTGCGCTCGGCAGCCCTCGCAGCCGGGAACAACCCACGCAAGCAGCTCTACGGCCTCTTCGTCGCGCTGGAGCAGGCGGCGCGAGCGGGCACCCTGGGCTGCGCATTCATCAACGCAGCTGCGGAGTACCAACCTGGCAGCATCCCGCACGCCATCACCGCCGAGCACAAGCGCGGCGTCCGCGCCTGGGTACGTGATCTGGCCGCTGAGGCCGGCGCCACGGACCCCGACGCGCTCGCCTTCCAGCTCACACTCCTGATCGACGGCACCCTGGCGGCGACGCGCGTCGCAGAGGCCGACACCGCCGCGGCAGCCGCCAAACGGGCGGCGGGTGCCCTGATCGACGCGTCCTGCCCTGATTCCGACTGACCCGGCAGATCCGAGTCGATCACCGAGTCAATGAACCACAGCCGCGATTGACTCCTACTGGTATCAGCCAGCCACGGTCCACCTGACACAAACCATTCCCAGAGCCCCAGAAGACAGACCCCTCTGTCTACTAGACAGACCCTTCTGTCAGCCTCAATCCGAGAACATCCCCCCACCGAAAGGACTTGGTCCACATGACCGAGCAGACCCTGCCCACCACCGCACACGCATGGCACCTGGACACCCGCCCCGAGGGCTGGCCGACGGCGTCCAACCTCTCCCTGCGCGAGGTGGAGCTCCCCGCGCTCGGCCCGGGGCAGCTCCTGGTCGCCAACGAGTTCCTCTCGGTCGACCCCTACATGCGCGGCCGGATGAGCGACAAGAAGTCCTACATCGAGCCCTACGAGGTGGGCGCACCGCTCGACGGCCCCGCGGTCGGCCGCGTCCTGGCATCCAACGCCGACGGCTTCGCACCCGGCGACCACGTGGTGCATTTCCTGGGCTGGCGCGACCACTCGATCGTCGACGCGGCGACCGCGCAGAAGGTCGACCCCAACCTGGCGCCGCTCCCCGCCTACCTCGGCGTGCTCGGCGTCACCGGCCTCACCGCGTACATCGGGCTGGAGCGATTCGCGAAGATCAAGGAGGGCGACACCGTCTTCGTCTCCGGCGCGGCCGGCGCGGTCGGCAGCATCGCCGGCCAGATCGCCAAGCTGAAGGGCGCCGGACAGGTGATCGGCAGCGCAGGCTCGGACGAGAAGGTCAAGCTGCTGGTCGAGGAGTACGGCTACGACACGGCGTTCAACTACAAGAACGGACCGGTCGCCGACCAGCTGGCCGAGGCCGCCCCCGACGGCATCGACGTCTTCTTCGACAACGTCGGCGGCGAGCACCTGGAGGCTGCGATCGGCGCGCTCAAGCTGCACGCACGCATCGTCCTTTCCGGGATGGTCTCCCAGTACAACGACGAGAAGGTCGTGGGTCCCCGCAACCTGTGGAACCTGTCCGTGACACGGTCGGACATCCTGTCCTTCATGGTCGGCGAGGAGCTGGATCTCCAGCCCGACTTCGTCCGTGAGGTCGGCGGATGGCTCGCCACGGGCAAGCTCCACTACCTCGAAACCGTACGGGAAGGCCTCGACAACACCCTGGATGCCTTCCTCGCGATGATGCGGGGCGAGAACGTCGGAAAGATGATCGTCAAGCTCTGACTCCGCCTGCACTGGACTGCGTGAGGGGCCTGCCGTGCGCACGGCAGGCCCCTCACCCGTTGGGCGCGCAACGATCGGCCTCTCCCCCTGCCAGGCCGTCGGACCCTCGCAGGCGGCGGCCCTCCCCACCACACAGAGAACTTGCGATCACCTACTCACGACACTTAGAATTACGATCATAATTCAATGGTCTGAGAGTTCTCACTGAAGACAACTCGGCCGACCCTTTTTCGGCAGGCCACGCCACAGGCGCCCCATTCATCACGCCTTTGCTACTCCACCAGGAACTCTCCATGGATCTCTCCGCCAGCACAGCCCTTGTCACCGGAGCCAACCGGGGTTTCGGCCGGGCCCTCGCCGCCGAACTGCTCGATCGCGGCGCCACCGTCTACGCCGGGGCCCGCAACCCCGACCAGGTGGACCTGCCCGGTGCCAGACCGATCGCGCTCGACATCACCGACCCCGCCTCCGTCGCGGCCGCCGCCGAAGCCACCGGCGATGTGACCGTCCTGATCAACAACGCGGGATCGGCCACCGGCGCCGACGTGTTCACAGCCGGCCTGGACGACATCCGGCTGGAGATGGAGACCCACTACTTCGGCACGCTCTCGATGGTCCGGAGCTTCGCGCCGCAGATCGCGGCCAACGGCGGCGGGGCGATCCTGAACGTCCTGTCCGGCCTGTCCTGGGTCAGCTTCCCGGAGATCGGCGCCTACTGCGCCGCCAAGTCCGCCGAGTGGTCGCTCACCAACGCCCTGCGCGTCCAACTCGCCGACCAGGGCATCCGGGTGGCCGGACTGCACGTCGGCTACATGGACACCGACATGGTCCGTGATGTCGAGGGGGCCAAGTCGGACCCGGCCGACATCGCACGCATCGCCGTCGACGGAATCGCCGCCGGCGCCTACGAGATCCTCGCGGACAACGCCGCCCGCCAGGCGCAGGCCGCGCTGGCCGGGGGCGTCTCCGTGCTGTATCCACAGCTCCCCTGAAAGTCCCCCTGCTGCGATCCCGCATCGGCCGGTGAACGCCGTTGACCGGTGTCGCACTCCGGGGCGTAACGCCCGGCACCCGCCTTCATCGATCCCTCACCAGGTACGTCCACCAAGGAAACGTCATGACAGAGCACCGCAAACACCCGGCTCGGAGCGGAAGCGCCGCCTGGGCCGTGGCCATCACCAGCGTGGCCGGATTCGTCACCGCCCTCGACAACCTGATCGTCACCACCGCCCTCCCCTCCATCCGAAAGGACCTCGGCGGCGGCCTGGAAGACCTCGAATGGACGGTGAGCGCCTACACCCTCACCTTCGCGGTCCTGCTCATGTTCGGCGCCTCCCTGGGCGACCGCTTCGGCCGCCGGCGGATGTTCGCCCTCGGGCTCGCGATCTTCACCACCGCCTCGGCCGGTGCAGCACTCGCGCCCGGCATGGCCGAACTGATCGCCGCGCGTGCCGCACAGGGAGTCGGCGCCGCAATCGTCACGCCACTGACACTCACCCTGCTGTCGGCGGCCGTCCCCGCCGAACGACGCGGCGCGGCCTTCGGTATCTGGGGCGCGGCCAGCGGCATAGCCGTCGCGACCGGACCGCTGATCGGCGGCACGCTCACCGAGCATCTCTCCTGGCAGTGGATCTTCTGGGTGAACGTCCCGATCGGTCTGGCGCTGATCCCGCTCGCCCTGCTCCGGCTGGACGAGAGCCACGGCCCCCACCCGAGCCTGGACCTGCCCGGCACCGTGCTGGCCAGCGGCGGTCTGTTCGGCATCGTCTACGCCCTGGTGCGCGGCAATGCCGACGGCTGGACGAGCACCCCTGTGCTGGGCGGCTTCTTCGCGGGCGCAGCCCTGCTCATCGGCTTCGTCCTCTACGAACTGCGCGCCAAGCACCCGATGCTTCCCATGCGCCTCTTCCGCCACCGCTCCTTCAGCGCCATCAATGCCGCCAGTCTGCTGATGTTCCTGGGCATGTTCGGCTCGATCTTCCTGCTCAGCCAGTACCTGCAGACGGTCGGCGGCTACTCGCCGATGGAAGCCGGCGTACGGATGCTGCCCTGGACCGCCATGCCCATGATCGCCGGGCCACTGGCCGGGGTGCTGTCCGACCGCATCGGCGGCGCGCCCGTCGTCACGGTGGGCATGGCTCTGAACGCGGTGGGCCTCGGACTCTGGGCACTGGCCGTCGACGCGCAGGTGTCGTACACCTCGCTGCTGCCGGCACTGATCGTCTGCGGCATCGGCATGGGCATGTTCTTCGCCCCCAGCGCCAACCTCGTCATGAGCACGGTCCGTCCGGAGGAACAAGGGATCGCTTCCGGCGCCAACAACGCGATCCGCGAAGTCGGCGGTGCCATCGGCGTCGCCTCGCTCGCAGCCGTCTTCTCCTCCCAGGGCGGCTACGGGGCCCCCTCGATGTTCGTCGACGGGCTGCGGCCCGCGCTCTGGGTCGGAGCCGGTGCGGTCGCCCTCGCCGCGGCCCTGGCACTGATGATGCCTCGGCAGCGCAACGCCGGTGGCCCGGTCTCGGAGGAGGCTGCGGCCGGTGCCCCGGCCGGAGTCTGAGGCCCGCAAGTGAGGGGCGGCCAGCCACAACCGGCCGGCCGCCCTCGCTTTGCAGACTCGTCTGCCGCACAAGGCGGCACAGTGTCTTCGAGCGCCTTCCGACGGATCGCCTGACAGGCAGTGGTCGTTCGGCCGAAGGGGCTCCGATCCGTCACGTCGACGAGTTCACCGGCTCGTGCCGCCGACCAGGAAGGGCCGCAGGTGCGCCAGCAGTGCATCCGGCTGCTCCTCCGGGATGAAATGGCCGCACTCCGGGATCTCGGCGCCGGTGACGTCGTCGGCGTAGGCCTGCCAGATCTCCATCGTGGGCAGGCGGGCCGGCAGTCCCGCGGAACCCCACACCGCCAGCACCGGCATGGTGAGGCGGCGGCCCGCTGCGGCATCGATGTCGTCGAGCACGATGTCCTGCTCCATGGCCCGGTAGTCGTCGAAGCTCGCACGCATGGCACCAGGACGGGAGAAGGCACGGACATAGCCGTCGATCGCTTCGGGAGTCAGTCCGTGACGGTTGTAGGTCCAGCGCTCGAAGAAGTACTCCAGGTACCCACGGATGTCGTGGCCCACGAGCCGCTCGGGCAGATCTGGCTGCATCTGGAACAGCCAGTGCCAGTACCCGGAAGCGAGTGACGCGTCCAGGCGGCGGAACATCTCCCGGGTCGGCACGATGTCCAGCACAGCCAGCCGCTCCACCTGCTCCGGACGGTCCAGTGCCCAACGGTGCCCGACACGGGCGCCGCGGTCGTGCCCCACGACCGCGGCCTTCTCGAAGCCGAGAGCCTCGACGAGGCCAGCCACGTCGGCGGCCATCCGGCGCTTGTCGTACCCCGTCGTGGGCTTGTCGCTCAGACCGTAGCCACGCAGGTCCGGCGCCACAACGGTGTGGTCGGCGGCGAGTTCCGCCAGCACCGGCCGCCAGCAGTCGGAGGTCTGCGGCCAGCCGTGGAGCAGCACGAGCAGGGGGCCGGATCCCGCTCGGACGTAGTGCAGGCGGACGCCGTCCACCCGGGTCACACCGGTCGTCACCGTCGGCTGTCCCATGGCTGCGCCTCCTCGGCACGAGCTAACCCTCTTAGAGGGTTAAGCTAACGTGCAGAATGGGGGCATGGCAACGGACGACTCGTGGATCTGGGACGGTGGACGGGTCTGCCTGGACTTCGCCAACACCCTCCGCTGCCGATGGCGGGCCACGCCCGAGGAGACACTTCGGAATCCGGGCGACCTGTCCCTCTGGCTTCAGGAAGCCGGCCTGCTCGCGCCGGGCGGCCCGAACCACATCGACACCACCGTCCTGACCTCGGGCCGACGACTGCGCGAGGCGGCCGACCGGGCCGTACTCGCGGTCGCCGACGGTCGGCTGCCCTCTCCTGCCGACGTCGCACTACTCAACCGGTCGGCCACCCAAGCCCCCCGGCCGGCCTTGCAGATCGCCATCACGGACGGACGCCTGGAACCCGCGGGCACCACAAGCCTCACCACCGACCCCCTGGCCGCACTGGCGCTCGTCGCCCAGGACGCCGTCGAACTGCTCCTGTCCCCCGAGATCGGACGCGTACGCGTCTGCGGCGCGGACACATGCGCCTTGCGCTTCCTGGACCGCTCCCCTGCTCACAACCGCCGCTGGTGCTCCATGTCCCGCTGCGGCAACCGCACCAAGGTGCGCCTCCATCAGGCACGCGCCAGGCGGGATCACCCCGCCCCGTAGGGCCTGCGCAGGAGTCCGCGCCCATCTCCCGGTACGAGCGCGCTCAGCTCACTCGGCGGCCTTCAGGCGAAAAGCGGGGCCGGGGACACTCTCGATGTCTTCGGCCCGCACGGAGTGGCCTTGTTCACAGCGGATCTGCACGTCGACGGGTGCGCCGCAGTCGCGGTGGCGCGTCAGCATGGCCGGCCCCTCCGGATCCGCACGGTAACGGTCACCCCACTGCAGGAGCCCCATCACGGCGGGAACGAGATCCATTCCCTTGGGCGTGATCACATACTTCGGCCGGCTCCGCGCGCCTGGTTCCTGATAGGTCTCGGTGGCCAGGATCCCCTCCTCCACGAGCATACGGAGCCGGGCCGAGAGCAGGTTACGAGGACAGCCGAGGACGCGCTCGAAGTCACTGAAGCGGGACGAGCCGTACCAGACCTCACGCAGGATCAGGATCGTCCATTTCTCACCCACGACCTCAAGAGTCCGGCCAATCGAGCAGTTCGACACGTCCCGGTCGAGGCGAGGGTCCACGCCGGCGTCCTGAAGATCTTCGGTCCACGCATCCATGGAGTGATTCTAACCGCATCTGAGTTTACTTTCCTATACTCAGCAAGTAGCGTCATGGCCACCCCACCGACCCGGCTGCACGCACGATGCCGGTCCGTGAAGGAGCGTCACCAGCCAGTGGCTCCGCAACCACCTCGGCACCCGAGCAGTGACCCTGCCCGACCCATCGCATCGACCGCCAAGCAGAACCCACGCGAAGACCACAGAAAAGGCCAGTTGAGATGAAGGCATTCGTCGTCGAGAAGTACGGCAAGGACGGCGTACGCGCCGCAGAGGTGGCGGAGCCCACCGTCGGGGACCGGGATGTCCTGGTCAGAGTGAGCGCCGCCAGCATCAACCCCTTGGACAAATTGGTCCGCAACGGGGAATTCAAGCAGCTTCTGAAGTACAAGCTCCCGTTCACGCTAGGCCATGACGTGGCCGGCGTCGTCACGCAGGTCGGCTCCGCCGTGCGCAGCATCAAGGTCGGCGACGAGGTCTACGCCCGTCCGCGCGACCTGCGGATCGGAGGCTTCGCCGAATTCATCGCCATCGACCAGGACGATGTCGCGCCCAAGCCGGCCTCGCTCACCCTCCAGGAGGCAGCCGCGGTACCGCTGGTGGCCCTGGCCGCATGGCAGATTCTTGTCGACCGCGCTCACGTGAAGCCGGGTCAGAAGGTCCTCATCCACGCCGGTGCCGGCGGCCTCGGCTCTACGGTCATCCAGCTCGCCAAGCACCTCGGCGCGACGGTGGCGACGACCACGGACACGGACACGGAGAAACTGGTCAGGGATCTCGGCGCCGACGTCGTCGTCGACTACACAAAGGAGGACTTCTCGCAGGTACTGTCCGGCTACGACCTGGTGCTGGACTCCCTGGGCGGGGCGAACCTGGAGAAGTCGCTGACCGTGCTGAAGCCCGGCGGACTGGCCATCGGTGTCGTCGGCCCGCCGGACGCCGGTTTCGCCAGGCAGCTCGGCGCCCCCTCGTTCCTGGGCGTGGTCATGAACGCACTCAGCCGCAAGATCCGCAAGCAGGCCAAGGCGCTCGGCGTGCGCTACCAGTTCTTCTTCATGCAGGCCAACGGCTCCCAGCTGCGCAAGCTCGGCGCCCTCTACGAGAGCGGGAAGCTCCGCCCGGTCATCGACCGGACCTTCCCGTTCGACCAGACGCTTGAGGCCATGGCGTACGTCGAACAGGGCCGAACCAAGGCCGGCAAGGTGGTCGTCTCGATGGTGCCGGAGAGCGACTGAGATCAGACCGACCACCGCAGATCTCCCGCAGAGCGAGTGACGCCGCGGCCGGCGACCCCAGGGGACGGCTGCTTCACCGAGAGCCGCCGGTGCAGCCATCTCTGGGCCCCGAGGTGACGCCATACGCTGAGGCCCGGCGTGTCACACGGCTCCACGCCGACCTGACATATGGTCAAGACACCACCCCGACTGCGCAGGGGCTGATTGCGACGGCCGGGCGACGTCGGCCTGCACCGTCAGTGC
>NZ_JBHXLU010000126.1:0-29371 GCF_042720695.1 Streptomyces sp. NPDC058457
CGTCCAGCACCCGCCCCCGAACAGCCGAACCACCCCGTCACCAGGACATATACCCAGCGAAAGAGGAACCCAGCACTAGTAGTGCTTGGTCAGGTGGATTCGCCGGTGGCGTGTCCGTTTGATCGCTTGTTCCGTTGACCTTGTTGTGATGGGTGGGGAGCTGGCCGCGGTCCGATGCGATCTGGAGGACTTTGCGGCGGAGATGTTCGAGCCGTTCGCGCGGGCGGATCAACGCCGTTGGGGAACGGTCTATCTGCGGGGCCTTTTGCTGGACGGGCGGCGCAAGTCGGTGGAACCGATGGCCGCCCGGCTGGGCGAGGACGGCAACCGGCAGGCCCTGGCGAACTTCATCACCACCAGCCCGTGGGACGCGGCACACGTGCGTGCCCGCCTGGCCTGGCGGATGCAGCACGTGATCAAACCGACCGCGCTGATCGTGGATGACACCGGCTTCCTCAAGGACGGGGACGCCTCGGCGTGTGTGGCCCGGCAGTACACCGGCACCGCGGGCAAGGTCACCAACTGCCAGGCCGGGGTGTCCCTGCACCTGGCCTCCGACAGCGCGTCGGCGGCCGTCGACTGGCGTCTGTTCCTGCCCGAGAGCTGGGATCCCGCCTCGCCGAAAGCCGATGAGGCCAAGGTCGCCCGCCGCACAGCGTGCGGCATCCCCGCCGACGTCGGACACGTCGAGAAGTGGCAGCTGGCCCTGGACATGATCGACGAGAGCAGGTCGTGGGGCATCGATGTCCCGCTCATCGTCGCCGACGGCGGCTACGGCGATACGGCCGCCTTCCGCCTCGGCCTGGAAGAACGCGGGCTCACCTACGCGGTCGGCATCTCCACCACGACCACCGCTCACCCGGAAACGGCACGGCCGCATACCCCGCCCTACGGCGGTCGTGGCCCGAGGCCTCAACCTGCCTACCCCGAAGCCGCCAGGACGGTGAAGAAGCTGGTCATCGCGGCCGGCAAGCAGACGGCCCGGCCGGTGCAATGGCGGGAAGGCTCCCGCCCGGGCAGCGGCCGCAGTGGCGTCAAGCGCATGTACTCCCGCTTCGTGGCCCTGCGGGTCCGTCCCGCCGGACGCGAGATCCGCAAGAACACCGAAGGCCCGGACCTGCCCGTGCGCTGGCTGCTGGCCGAATGGCCCGCCAACCAGCCCGAACCCGTCCAGTTCTGGCTGTCCAACCTGCCCGCCGACACCCCACTGGCCACCCTCGTACGCAGCGTGAAACTGCGCTGGCGCATCGAGCACGACTACCGCGAGATGAAACAGGCCCTGGGCCTGGCCCACTTCGAAGGCCGCACCTGGCGCGGCTGGCACCACCACGTCACCCTCGTCTCCGTCGCACACGCCTTCTGCACCCTCCAGCGCATTACCCGGTCCCCAAAAGAGACGGCGTCGGCCTGAGCCTCTACCGGATCACGCGCGAACTGCAGTTACTCCTCGCGGTCTGGACCGGCGCCTGCCCCACCTGTCACCGCGACATGCCAGAGCCCATATCAACCTGACCAAGCACTACTAGTGCCGCATCAGGGAAGCTCTGCCGCGTGCTGACGTCGCACCCGGTTCGGATGCTGATCCGGACGGCGCGGTGTTGCCGGGGTGTCCGGGCGGCCCGGGCACCCCGGGCGGCCCGGACATCGCGGTCCTGGTACCGGTGAGAAACGCCTCGGTCCCGGACTCACCCTCCGGCCCCGGCGCGGTGAGCTGGAGGACGGGAAGGGCGTCGGCGTTCATGATGGCGGGTTGAACAGCTTCCAGTGCCCCTCGGAGACGACCTCGATGCCGTCGTCGGTCACCTTGACGGCGGTCTGAGCGTCGATGGCGTACGCCGGACCCCCTATCCCGGCGGCCCACCGTTCCGCCTTCGCCATGGTGTTCTCCGGGCAGTCCGGGCTGTCGAGGTGCGGGAATAGGGAGAAGTCGACGACTCCCAGCGTGCTGTCGTCACCGGTGGGCGGCTTCCGGTCGACGAAGTGCTCCCCGATGCGAGGAGTCAGCACCGTGCTCCCGGCACTGAGCCCCACGTAGACCGTGTCGCGCAGCGACGGGAAGAGGCCGGCCAGTCCGGACTCCCGCATCCAGTGGCACAGGTACAGCGCGTCGCCGCCGTTCACCAGCAGGGCGTCTGCCTCTCGGACCCAGGAGACCCAGCGTTCCTTGTCGATGCCGGGCAGTGCGGTGAGCTCCAGCACGCCCACCGACTTCCACCCCAACTCGGTCATGGGGTTGGGGGACCGCCCGCTGATGAAACGCCATGGCCCGCCCGGATCCCCGTACGGGCCCCCGTAGCCTGCGGTGGGGATGCAGAGGGCGTCGGCCTCGGCGATCGGTTTGCCCAGGAGGCCGACCAGTGCCGCCAGCATGCTCGCGTTCCTGACACCGGAGTCGGTAAGGAGAAGCTTCATGGTCACCCTTGCCGTGATTCGGACGTGACTTCGATGAGGGTCTACCGCGACGAGCAGGGCCGGCACGCTCACTGAAAGTCCCCAACCTCCGAAGGACCGGGTCCGGGTGCCCTTTGGATGGCGACGGCGGGCGCACTCTTAGCGTGCGTGCGCGGGCGGGTTCGTTCTGTTTGGGATGGCGGTAGCTTCGCCCGGTCCCGCCTACCCGCCGGGATCTCCGTGCGTCGGCAACTCCTGCGAGAGGTCGGCGAGTTCGTGCGCCCGAAAGGCGGCCCCGCCATGCCCGGAACTGCTCGTACCCGAAGCGCCCTGGCCGCGTTCGGTCTCGTGGCCGGGCTGGGGCTGGGCGGCTGTGGGTTCGAGTCGACCCAGGCGAGCGGTGACGACGGCCCGCTGGTGATCGGGTTCGTGAACGGGGGGTCCACGCAGTTCCACACCTGTCTGCAGCGGGCCGTGGTGCGGACGGCCAGGGACAACTTCGCCAAGATCATCACGGTCGACTCGCATCAGGACGCGGCACAGGAGTTGTCCAACATAAAGGACATGATCGCGCGCAGGGTGGGCGTGATCATCATCCAGACGGTCAGTACCGACGCCCTGGGGAAGGACATCGCGAAGGCCCGGAGCGCGCACATCCCCGTCTTCCTGACCTCGGTCGACGCCGATCCCTCGGACATCGTCGGGGCGGTCGTGGTGGACCTGAAGGAGGTGGGCGAACTGGACGCCGGGTGGGTCGCCGACGCCGCGGCCGGACGGCAGGTGCGGGTCGGGGTGGTCGCCGGGGCGCCCGGCGCCGCCTCCGACCTGCTCGTCGGCGGCTTCACCAGGGCGCTGCCGGCGAATGCGAAGGTGGTCGCCGACCAGCCGGGCATGTTCGACGCGGCCAAGGCGAAGAGCGTCGCCGCGGGCATGATCAAAGCCCATCCGGACCTGGACTACGCGTTCGTCGCCAACGAGGAGATGGCCTTCGGTGTGCGCAAGGCGTTCGACGCGGCCGGGGCCACGGACGTGAAGATCGTCACCGTCAACGGCACCGACGAGGGACTGGCGGCCCTCAAGGACGGACGGTTCGCCGCCACGGTCTCCAACTCGGCCGCCGACATGGGGCAGTTGGCGGTGGAGAACACCATCGCTCTGCTGCGTGACGAGAAGGTGGACAAGATCGCCAAGGCGCGGATCAAGCTGGTCACCAAGGACGACGCGGACATCGCCCCGGTGTACTGCCCCACCGACGAGTAGGCCCACGGACGACGGGGCCCACGGAGGGTGGGGCCCACGGAGGGTGGGGCCCACGGAGGGTGGGGCCCACGGAGGGTGGCTCGGCTCGCGCGTGACGGAGCCTGTCCGGCGGAGCAGGACGATGGAGCAGGACGACGGAGAGCGAAACCGCCGGACAGGCGACAGGCCGGGCCTTCGCCTCAGGGCGTGACCGGCAGGCCCGCCGTCTTCCATGCCTGGAAGCCGCCGACCAGGTCCGTCGCCCGGTGCAGGCCCAGCTGGTGCAGGGAGGTGGCGGCCAGGCTGGAGGCGTAGCCCTCGTTGCAGATCACGACGACCCGGATGCCGTGGCCGGTGGCCTCCGGGGTCTTGTGGCTGCCCTGGGGATCCAGCCGCCACTCCAGTTCGTTGCGCTCTATGACGAGGGCGCCGGGTATCACCCCGTCCCGCTCGCGCAGCGCCGCGTACCGGATGTCGACGAGCAGGGCCTCGCCGGCCTGCGCCGCGTCGTACGCCTCCTGCGCCTCGATGCGCCGGTAGCCCGCGCGCACCCGCTCCAGCAGTTCGTCGATGCCCACCGGGCGCGGCTCCACCGGCTCCACCGGTTCCGCGCCGCTCACTGCCAGTCCTCCGGACGCTCGACCTGCTCCAGGCGCAGCACCTGTCCGGTGCGGCTGTAGCGGCGGATCCGCGGCAGCGGGGGGTAGTAGGCGTGGACGGAGACCGCGTGGTGCTCGGTGGACTCGTTGAGCACCTCGTGGACGTGGTCCCGGCCGAAGGACCTGCCCTTTCCGGCGGGCAGCCGGCGCTCGCGGTCGACGCCCTCGGAGAGTTCCAGGGTCTTCCAGCCGTCGGTGGGCAGCCGGGTGGCCAGTGAGTACTCCTTCAGCTCGCCGGTTGCGGTGAGGAAGGCGCCGACCGACTCGGCGTGGTCGTGCCAGCCGGTGCCGGAGCCGGGCGGCCAGCCGATCAGCCAGGCCTCGCTGCCGGCGGGGCCGTCGAGCCGTACCCAGGTGCGGCCCTCGGGGTCGAGCGGGAGCGAGGCGATCAGCTCGGCGTCGGCGGCCGTACGCCGGACGAAGTCGAGGAGGTCCGCCTGGGTGGGCACGGCGCCGGGCGCAGCGGCGGACGGGGAAACGGAGGACGAAGAGAGGGACGACGAAGAGGGGGAGGCAGACACGTGCACCGATCCTGACGAGGGTTCGCAGAAGCGGGCGCAGACGGCGCCCGGAGAGAAGAGGAATGCGAAATCAGCAGGACGGAAGACACACGCAGCCCGCATAGCGGACCAGGTCCACATGGACCTTCCGCCACAGGCGCACAGTGGTGTCGTTCACGATCCGGAGTACACCATGCCCGTGCGGGCCGGTCAACTCACCGTCAGAATGTGGACCGCGGGGTGACCCCGGTCACCGCGCGGGGGAACCGGCCTCCGCCTCCGCCCCGGCATTCTGCTCCGTCTGCTCGCTCTGCTCCTGGTCCTTGCCGCCCAGCGTCGCCTCGGCCGCCGCGTAGAGATCGGCCGGGCGAACGCCGTTGAGGGCGGTGACCAGATGGCCGTCGGGGCGCACGAGCAGCACGGTGTGCGCCGGTGCGCCCGGGTAGGCCTCGGCGACCAGCAGCTCGGCGGGGTGCGGCAGCGCGGTCACCGCGGCCGCGAGCCGGGGCATGATCCCGGCGGAGACCCAGTGCTTGCGGTCCCATACGCCAGTACCGGGCGCGATGAGGACGACGAGCAGCGCGCAGCGGCCGAGCCGTGAGCGGAGCTGTACGAAGGTGCCGTCCTCCGCGGTGACCCGGACATCGGTGACCGGTGCCCCCGGCGGGGTGTCGACCGGGATCTCGTGCTCCAGGTGCCGGGGTGCGAGGGGCGAGTCGGCGTACGCCCCCGGCGCACCCAGCGGGCCGTGCCCCAAGTGACCGTCCGTGAGGAGCGCGTCGTGCCCCCTGGACGCGCCGGGCACGAACCCGCGCAGCCCGCCACCGCCGCGCAGCACCGGCAGCACCTGGTCGGCGGCGCGCAGCCGGCCGGCGACCGCCGTGCGCCGCTCGGTCTGGTAGCTGTCAAGGAGCGCCTCGTGCGGGCCGTGGTGCCAGGCCGGGGCCAGCTTCCAGGCGAGGTTGTCGGCGTCCCGCAGCCCCTCGTCGAGCCCGTGGGTCCCGAGCGCGCCGAGCAGGTGTGCAGCGTCCCCGGCGACGAACACCCGGCCCACCCGCCACCTGCGGGCCAGGCGGTGGTGCACGGTGTGGACTCCGGTGTCGAGCAGGTCGTACGGCGGGGTGGTGCCGCCCGTCCAGCCCGCGAGGGTCTCGCGGATCCGGGTCACGAGCAGCTCGGGCGTGACCAGATCCTTGCCGGGCGGCAGCAGCCAGTCCAGGCGCCACACGCCGTCCGGGAGGGGGCGGGCGGTCACCTCCCCGGCCGAGGGCCCGGACATCCGCCACGGCGGTGTCCGATGGAGCAACGCCTGACCCGGCCACGGAAGTTCCGTGCGCAGCGCGGCGACCGCGTGCCGTTCCACCGCCGTACGGCCCGGGAAGCGGATGTCCAGGAGCTTGCGCACGGTCGAGCGGGGGCCGTCGCAGCCCACCAGGTAGCTGCCGCGCCACCAGGTGGCCCTCGGGCCCCGGGTGTGCGCGGTGACTCCGGAGCGCTCCTGTTCGACGGTGTCCAGGCGGCTGTCGGTGACGAGCCTGACCAGTGGTTCGTCGGCGATCGCGGTGCGCAGGGCGTCGGTCAGCACGTGCTGAGCGATGTGCAGCGGGGCCGGTTCGCCGGCGTCGTCGAAGACGACCTCGCGCATCACCTGCCGGCGCCGCATCGAACGCCAGCCGGTCCAGCGGGCGCCCAGGTCGTCCAGCGGGGCGCCGGACAGGCGCGTCACCAGGGCGGCGGTGTCCTCGCGGAGCACCACCGTGCGCGCGGGGCGCGGCTCGTCCTTGCCCGGACCCTCGTCCAGGACGACGGACGGCACCTCCTGGCGGGCCAGCGCCAGGGCGAGCGTGAGCCCGACGGGCCCCGCTCCGACGATGATCACCGGGTCCACGGCGCGGCGCCCCCTGCCCGTACGCAAGTCCCGGCGGAGATGGGTGAACAGGTGGGTGGAGCAGGGTGCACGATCACAGAACGTATGCAACAGACTGGGCGCCACCCGGTCAAGCGGCGCACCCGGGGACACGTCAGCATGGCGGGCGCGCGGGCCCCGGAAGCCGGGTGAAAGAAGGAGGAGGCAGCGGCCGTACGACCGCTGCCTCCGTGTCCGTCGCCCGGGTTGACCCGGGGTCAGGGATTGGCGCCGCCCGCCCCCGTGGCGAAGGTCCCGGCGACCTCGCCCGCGTTGATGTCGTCGACGTCGGGGCCGAGGATCGCGCCCGTGCCGCGCTTGCTGCGCCGCAGCCGGCCCTCCAGCCAGGAGGCGAACGTGGTGAGGATCAGGTTCAGGACGATGAAGACGAGCGCCACGACGACGAAGCTCGGGATGACGTTGGCGTAGTTGGCGGCCAGCGTGCCGCGTGCCGTGAGCAGTTCCGTGAACTGCAGCATCACACCGCCCAGCGCGGTGTCCTTCACGACCACCACGAGCTGGCTGACGATGGCCGGCAGCATCACGGTGACCGCCTGCGGCAGCAGGATGCCCGTCATCGTCTGCCCCTTGCGCAGCCCGATGGCGTACGCCGCCTCCGTCTGGCCTCTGGGAAGCGCGAGGACGCCGGCCCGTACGACCTCGGCGAGCACCGAGGCGTTGTAGAGCACCAGGCCGGTGACGACCGCGTACAGCGGCCGTTCGTCGCTGCCGACGTCGGTGGAGCGGACGTAGAACTCCTGGGCGAACAGCATCAGCAGCAGGACCGGGATCGAGCGGAAGAGCTCCACGACCCAGCCCGCCGGGATCCGCACCCAGGCGTGGTCGGACATGCGGGCTATGCCGAAGACCGCGCCCAGCGGAAGGGCGATCACCATGGCGAGCGCCGCGGCCTTGAGGGTGTTGCCGAGGCCCGGCAGCAGATACGTGGTCCACGCCTCGGAGGTGGTGAACGGCTGCCAGAGGTCCCACTTCAGCTGGCCCTTGTCGTCCAGCTTCTGCCAGACCCACCAGGCCAGCAGGCCGAGGAGCAGGAAGAAGACGACGGAGAGCAGCTGGTTGCGCCGCTTGGCGCGGGGTCCCGGGGTGTCGTACAGGACGGAGCTCATCGCTTCACCGCCAGGCGCTTGGCGAGCCAGCCCAGGAACAGGCCGGTCGGGAGGGTCAGGACCACGAAGCCGAAGGCGAAGACCGCGCCGATGGCCAGCGTCTGGGCCTCGTTCTCGATCATCGTCTTCATCAGGGCGGCGGCCTCGGCGACGCTGATCGCGGCCGCCACCGTGGTGTTCTTGGTCAGCGCGATCAGGACGTTGGCCAGCGGACCGATCACCGCGCGGAAGGCCTGCGGCAGCACGATCAGCCGGAGGGTCTGGGAGAAGTTCAGCCCGATCGCGCGGGCCGCCTCGGCCTGTCCGACGGGCACGGTGTTGATGCCGGAGCGGATCGCCTCGCAGACGAAGGCCGCGGTGTAGGCGGTCAGGCCGAGTATCGCGAGGCGGAAGCCCTGGACCTTGAAGTCGGAGGCACCGAGCGTCACGCCGAAGATGTCGGCGAGGCCGAGCGAGGTGAAGATGATGATGACCGTCAGGGGGATGTTCCGGACGATGTTGACGTAGGCGGTGCCGAACCCGCGCATCAGCGGTACCGGACTGACCCGCATCGCGGCCAGCAGGGTGCCCCAGACCAGGGAGCCGACGGCGGAGAAGACGGTCAGTTTCACCGTCGTCCAGAACGCCCCTAGGACGTCGTAGCCTTGAAGAAAGTCGAACACGATTTCCCGCGCTTCCGGGTGTGTGGCGTACGTGGAGGGCATGGCGCGCCGCCGCCGGGGAAGCGGTGACGGGCGGCGCGCCCGAGGAACCGTGCGAAAACCTGCCGGATTCCTGCGTCGGTGGAATTCCGCGATACGTGTGTTACGCGCGGGTTCCGCCTTACCTGATGCCTTACTTGACGATCACGCCGATCTTCGGGGCGGGCTCGTTCTTGTAGTTCGCCGGGCCGAAGTTCTTGTCGACGGCCTTCTGCCAGGAGCCGTCGCTGACCATCTTCTCCAGCGCCGTGTTGATCTTGTCGGCGGTCGCGGAGTCGCCCTTCTTGACGCCGATGCCGTAGTTCTCGTTGCTCAGCTTCAGACCGGCGAGCTTGAACTGGCCCTTGTACTTGTCCTGTGCGGCGAAGCCCGCGAGGATCGAGTCGTCCGTGGTCACCGCGTCGACGGAGCCGCTCTGGAGGCCGGCGATGCACTCCGAGTAGGTGCTGACCTCCTTGAGGTTCGCCTTCGGGGCGATCGTCTGCTGGATGTTCTGCGCCGAGGTCGAACCCGTCACGGAACACAGCTTCTTGCCGTTGAGGTCCGCGCCCTTGGCGATGGTCGAGTCCTTCTTGACCAGCAGGTCCTGGTGGGCCAGCAGGTACGGGCCGGCGAAGTCGACCTTCGCCTTGCGCTCGTCGGTGATCGAGTAGGTGGCCGCGATGAACTTCACGTCACCGCGCGCGAGGGCGTTCTCCCGGTCGGCGCTCTTGGTCTGCACGAACTCGATCTGGCTCGGCTTGTAACCGAGCTGTCCCGCGACATAGGTGGCCACGTCCACGTCGAAGCCCGAGAAGGAACCGTCGGGCTCCTGGAGGCCGAGACCGGGCTGGTCGTACTTGATGCCGACCTTGATCTTGCCGCCGCCCGAGGAACCGCTGTCGTCCTTGTCGCCGCTGCCGCACGCCGTGGCGGACAGGGCGAGCGCGAGCACGGCGGCAGAGGCGGCGGTGACCTTGCGGAGCTGCATGATGAACATCCTTTGCGTGGTGAAAGACGAGGTCCGTGCGGGACGGGTGACGCGACTCAGATCGCTGTGCGGATCGGCGGATCGGCGGATCGACGGACGGCGGATCGGCGGATCAGTGGTGCAGGATCTTCGACAGGAAGTCCTTGGCCCGGTCGCTGCTCGGGTTGCTGAAGAACTGGTCCGGCGTGGCCTGTTCGACGATCCGGCCGTCGGCCATGAAGACCACCCGGTTCGCGGCCGAGCGCGCGAAGCCCATCTCATGGGTGACGACGATCATCGTCATGCCGTCCCTGGCCAGCTGCTGCATGACCTCCAGGACCTCGTTGATCATCTCGGGGTCGAGGGCCGAGGTCGGCTCGTCGAAGAGCATCACCTTCGGGTCCATCGCCAGCGCCCGCGCGATGGCGACCCGCTGCTGCTGGCCGCCGGAGAGCTGCGCGGGGTACTTGTCGGCCTGGCTGCCCACACCGACCCGGTCGAGCAGGGCACGGGCCTTCTCCTCGGCCTGCTTCCTGCCCGCCTTGCGGACCTTGACCTGCCCGAGCATCACGTTCTCGAGCACCGTCTTGTGCGCGAAGAGGTTGAAGGACTGGAAGACCATGCCGACGTCGGCGCGCAGCCGGGCCAGCTCCTTGCCCTCCTGCGGCAGCGCCCTGCCGTCGATCGTGATCGTTCCGGAGTCGATGCTCTCCAGGCGGTTGATGGTGCGGCACAGAGTGGACTTGCCGGACCCGGAGGGTCCGATCACCACGACGACCTCACCGCGGGCGATCGTCAGCTCGATGTCCTGGAGCACGTGCAACGCGCCGAAGTGCTTGTTGACGCTCTTCAGGGCGACCAGTTCATCGATCGCGGCCAACTCCTCGTCGGCCACCGATACTTCGGTCATCGCTTTAGGGCTCCGTCCTCCTCGGTTGCGGAGGAATGTAGTTTTCGCAGATGACCAGCGTCATTACATCTGAGCGAGATCTGAGCATCACGATCCGATAGCAGCCGGACACATGTCGTAGCACCACGGCTGTCCGTGTATCGGCCGGGTAACGGAACCCGCGCGTCGGCGGAACCCACTTGACGCCGTCGGCGTCCATCAGCGTGACTGCCCTGTGCACACGCGCGTGCACGCGTTTTCTACAATGCGCGGGTTTTCCACAGGCAAGCCGACGACGAACCACGACCGTACGACCGCTGAACCGGAGGGGGCCGGAATGAGAGTGCTGCTCGTCGAGGACGACAACCACGTTGCCGCCGCGCTCTCCGCGGTCCTGGCCCGGCACGGGTTCTCCGTCACCCATGCCCGCAGCGGCGAGGAGGCCCTCCGGGCCCTCGTCCCCGAGAGTGACGGCTACGACGTCGTCCTCCTCGACCTCGGCCTGCCCGACCAGGACGGCTACGAGGTCTGCGGCAAGATCCGCAAGCGCACCAGCACCCCGGTGATCATGGTGACGGCCCGCTCCGACGTCCGCTCCCGCATCCACGGCCTCAACCTCGGCGCCGACGACTACGTGGTGAAGCCGTACGACACCGGGGAACTGCTCGCCCGGATCCACGCCGTCAGCCGGCGCACCCACCACGAGGACGGCCCGGCCGGCGACGACAGCGCGCTGCGGCTCGGCCCCGTCCGCATCGAACTGCCCACCCGCCAGGTCAGCGTGGACGGCAAGGTCGTCCAGCTCACCCGCAAGGAGTTCGACCTGCTGGCGCTGCTCGCCCAGCGGCCCGGCGTGGTCTTCCGCCGGGAACAGATCATCAGCGAGGTCTGGCGCACCAGCTGGGAGGGGACCGGCCGCACCCTGGAGGTGCACGTCGCCTCCCTGCGCGCCAAGCTGCGCATGCCCGCGCTGATCGAGACCGTACGAGGCGTCGGCTACCGGCTCGTCGCCCCGGCCGCGTAGCGGGGACGGGTGCGCACACGTCTCCTCCCGCTGCTCATCGTCCTGATGGCGGCCGTGCTGCTGGCGCTCGGCGTTCCGCTCGCCGTGAGCACGGCCTCCGCGCAGCAGCAGAAGGTCGTCGTCGACCGCATCGACGACACCGCGCGGTTCGCGGCCCTCGCCCAGTTCGTGACCGACACGCCCACCACCACGCGCCCCATGCGCACGGACGACCGCCTGGAGACCCTCCGCCGCGAACTGGCCAGCTACTACGGCGTCTACGGCATCCGCGCGGGCGTCTTCTACCGGAACGCCTCCTCCATGGCCAACGCGCCCGACGACTGGGTGCTCC
This sequence comes from Streptomyces sp. NPDC058457, assembly GCF_042720695.1. NCBI lineage: Bacteria > Bacillati > Actinomycetota > Actinomycetes > Kitasatosporales > Streptomycetaceae > Streptomyces > Streptomyces sp. NPDC058457. Next base: position 11,717 of record NZ_JBHXLU010000126.1, read on the forward strand.
CGACGACCGGCGAGGTCCGGGATGCCTTCGACGAGGCCCTGCTCAGCCGCCGCAGCCACGACCCCGAGCAGGTGTGGCCCTGGCAGCGCAGCCGGCTGGTCGTGGCCTCGCCGGTGATCCGGGACGGTGACGTCGTCGCCGTGGTGGTCACCGACTCGCCCACCGGCCCGATGCGCTCCCGCACCCTGCGCGGCTGGCTGCTCATCGGCGCCGGCGAAGGCGCGGCGATGCTGCTCGCCGTCGGCGCGGCGCTGCGGCTGACCGGGTGGGTGCTCCGGCCGGTACGGGTCCTCGACGCCACCACGCACGCGATCGCCAGCGGCCGGCTCAAGTCCCGGGTCGCGGCGGCCGGCGGCCCGCCGGAACTCAGACGGCTGGCCCGGGCGTTCAACGAGATGGCGGACAACGTCGAGGAGGTGCTGGAGCAGCAGCGGGCCTTCGTCGCCGACGCCTCCCACCAGCTGCGCAACCCGCTCTCCGCGCTGCTGCTGCGCATCGAACTGCTCGCCCTCGAACTCCCCGAGGGCAACGAGGAGATCGCCTCGGTCCGCACCGAGGGCAAACGGCTCGCGCAGGTCCTGGACGACCTGCTCGACCTGGCGCTGGCCGAGCACGCCGAGGCGTCCCTGATGCTGACCGACATCGGGCGGCTGGCCGAGGAGCGGATCGCCGCATGGGCACCGGCCGCCGCGGCGAAGGGCGTCCGGCTGACGGGGGACTGCGCGCCGACCACCGGGTGGGCCGACCCGGTCACGCTGTCCAGCGCGCTGGACGCGGTGATCGACAACGCGGTGAAGTTCTCACCGGAGGGGGGCACGGTGACGGTGACCGTGACCGCCGCCGGCGACGTGTCGACGGTCGTGGTGACCGACACGGGACCGGGGCTGACGGACGAGGAGCTCGCGCGCGTGGGGGACCGGTTCTGGCGGAGCGGGCGGCATCAGAACGTGAAGGGGTCGGGGCTGGGGCTGTCGATCACGCGGGCGTTGCTGGCGACGGGCGGGGGTTCGCTGTCGTACGAGCACGGTGAGCCGGGGGGGTTGCGGGTGACGGTTTCGGTGCCGCGGAGTGGGTGAGAGGAGGGGGTGGGTGCGGTTGTGTTTCGGGTGCGAGTGAGTGGGGGCTGGTCGCGCAGTTCCCCGCGCCCCTTTGGGGCGCTGTAGTCAGGGGCGCTTTACAGTTACGGTTTCACCGAGCGGTAGTACCGTCGCGCGCCCTCCTGCAGGGGCAACGGGTCCGTGTAGATCGCCGTGCGCAAATCCACCAGCTGGGCCGAGTGGACGTGGTTGCCGATGTCGTCGCGGCTCTTGATGACCGTGCGGGTCACCCACTCGGTCAGACGTGGGTCCATGTCCTTGCGGGTCATCAGGACGTTGGACACCGCGATCGTGGGCACCGTCGTGCCCTGCTGCACCGACGGGTACGCCGACTCCGGCATGTTGGTCGCCCGGTAGTAGAGCGCGGCCTCACCCTCGGTGTGCAGCTTGGTGACGAGGCTCCCGCCGATCGGCACGAACGTGAAGCTGAACTTCTTCGCCAGGTCCAGCAGACCCTTGGTCGGCAGCCCGCCGGACCAGAAGAAGGCGTCGATCCTGCCCTTCCGCAGCTGGTCCGGGCCGGTGTCTATGCCCTCGGACACCGGGGTGATGTCCTTCGCCGGGTCCACCCCGGCGGCCCTGAGCACCCGGTTGGCGATCAGCCGTACCCCCGAGTCGGGCAGCCCGATCGCCACCCTCTTGTGCCGCAGTTGCGCGACGCTGGTGATCCCCGAGTCGCCGGGCACGACCAGCTGGACGTAGTCGTCGTAGAGCCGGGCCACCCCGCGCAGTTTTCCGGCGCCCTGCCCGTCGTTCAGCTCGTACGTCTCCACCGCGTCGGCCGCCGCGATGGTGAAGTCGGCCCGGCCGGTCGCCACCCGCTGCACGTTCTCGTACGACCCGTTGCTCTGCACCAGTTTCACCTTCAGCCCCGGCATGTCCTTGGCAAGCTCGGTGCGCAGCCGTACGCCGTACTCCTGGTAGACGCCGCGCAGCGTCCCGGTGCTGAAGGTGATCGTCCCGGTCGGGGGCTTCTCGCCCAGCGGCAGCAGCCACCACAGCAGCAGGCCGGACGCGACGAAGCAGGCCACCGCGCCCTGGAGCGCGCGGCGCCTGCCGATACGGGGGAAGACCTTGGGCATGCGCGCGATCCTGCCAGCAGGGCACGGTCCTGACCAGGGCCGGGGGCAGGGCGGCGGACCCGGACTGTCAGTGGCGGCGGCTAGAGTCGTTCGCATGACCAGTTCCGTCCCCGGTGCCCCGACCGGTACCTCGCCCGCCCGCCTCGTCCGGGAGTTCCACCACGCCTTCGGCCTGGACGCCCGCACCACGCCTACCGAGGTGTCGCCCGAACTGGCCGCGCACCGGGGGGAACTGCTCGCCGAGGAGGCCGCGGAGGTCGCCGAGGTCGCCGTCGAGGGGCCCCTCGACCGGCTCGCGCACGAGCTGGCGGACGTGGTCTACGTGGCGTACGGCACCGCGCTGGTGCACGGGATCGACCTCGACGCGGTGCTCGCCGAGATCCACCGGTCCAACATGAGCAAGCTGGGGCCCGGCGGGCAGGTGGCCCGCCGGGCCGACGGCAAGGTGCTCAAGGGCGAGCACTACCGGGCGCCGGACGTCTCGGCGGTGCTGCGCGGCCAGGGCTGGATACCGGACGGCGCGGCCTGACCCGGGGTCAGAGGCTGCCGCCCGCCAGCTTCCACTCGCGGTGCAGGGCGCCCAGCGGGATGCCCCGTTCCAGCACCGGGGTGCCGAAGACCGACAGCTGGAGGCGGAGGGTGCCGGAGAGGTCTACCCCGCCGTACAGGCTCCAGGCGCCCTGGACGTCCGCGCCCGGGGTCGCGGAGGTGGCGGTGACCGTGCCGGTCGCCTCACCGCGGAGGTACGGCGCCAGGTCGGCGGTGACGCCGACGCTGCCGTAGAGGCCGACGGAGGCCTCGGCGCCGAGCGTGGTCCTGACGCCGCCCGCGGTGGTCACCGAGGTGCGCACCGGCGTGCTCGTCATGGTCGAACTGCTGACCGGCGTCCAGCCCTTGGCCGTGCCGAAGGTGGCGCCCGCCTTGAAGTCGCCCTTCAGGTTCTGCTCCACGTCGACGGTGATCCTGCCGTCGCCGCTCACCTGGAGGTAGCAGGTCAGGTCGAGGTTGACGACGACGGGGACCGCGCCGACCTGGAGGACCGGGTCGGCGTGCAGCTTGGCGAAGGGGATGCGCAGCGGGGTGGCCGTGGCCGCCGCCCGCCCCTTGACCGCCCAGCCGGAGTCCCAGTCGCCGGAGACGCCGAGGTAGGCGGAGCCGGGTGCGGTGCCGGTGCCCGCGCCGCCGTAGGCGAAGTCGACCTGCGGCGCGACCTGGACGAAGCCGGAGACCGAGGCCGCGGCGGACGCCGGGGCGCCCTCGGCGGCCGGTACCTCGGTGCTGACGTCCAGCCGGAGGCTGCCGAGCGGCACGGTGGCGCCCTCGGGACCGACATGCACATCAGCGGACCGGGACCAGGACACCTTGACGTCGGGCAGCAGCTTGTCGACGTCGAAGGCGGCCGGGTCGACGGGCACGGTGCCCTTGGCGGTGTCGTCGCCGAGGAGGGCGTCGAGGGTGGCGGGCTCGGTCTGCACCTCGGTGCCCGCGTCGGTCTCGCCGAGCACCTTGGTCACCTTGGCGAGCAGCCCGTCCGGGGCGCCGGGCGCGGGGGTACTGGCGATGACGTCACCGACGGCGGCCTGCCGGGGGGAGGCCGAGGCGGAGGTGGAGGCCGATGGCGTGGGGCTGGGGGAGACGGTCGGGGCAGCCGGATCCCCCCTGCCCGCCGAATTCCCTTTCCCCGCACCGGATATGACGGCCCGACGGGTCTTGTTGTCGTACGAGCTGACGGTGAGCGTGGTGTGGTGGGCCGGCCGGCCCGCACCCGCCGAGCCGGCGGCCGTGGTCGCGGTGGCGGCGGGTGCGGCGGCGACGGCGAGCGCCTGGCCGTCCGTGCGGGCGGCGGCGGTGGTGCCGTCGGAGACCCCGGCGGTCTCCCGGGCGTGGTCGCCGGCGGAGGTCTGGTGCTGCGGCGAGGAGCAGCCGGCGGCGAGGAGGAGGGCGGTCACGGCGAAGGCGGGCATGAGGGCATGCCCTGGCCTCGTGCGTCTGCGCAAGGTCGGTCCTGAGGGTGGGGGGTCACGAAGAAACACCGACTTTGGTTACCGACGGGTAGAACTGGTCGGTAACTCGGTGTGGCCCCGAGCATGCCACGCCTCCGGCATAGGAACTCCACAATCAGGCCACATCCCGACGTGACCTGAACCACGGCGACTTCAGGCCGCCGTGGCCGTTTCCGCGAGAGGGCGGGCCGTGCCGCCGCGCGGCCGTCAGCCCTGCGCGGCCGCCCTGCGCTGCCGCTTGCCGAGGGGCGCCTGGGAGAGGTCCTCCGCGCTGGACCTGAGGTTCTTGTAGCCGTAGCCGCGCTCGGTCAGCCACGCCCTGGCCGCCTCCTCGGCGTGCTCGGTCGCCTCCAGGATGTCCTCCTCTTCCTCCCCGCTGTCCTGGAAGCGGAAGGTGAAGGCGGGGCGGGCGGCGATGTCGTAACTGAGGTGGCCCTCGGGCGTGAAGGCCGCGCGCAGCACGTCGTGCTCGGCGGCCCGGGAGAGCAGATCGGCGCGTTGCTCGGGGCTGAGGCCGTCGAAGACGCCGCGGACGGTGACGCGGAAGGTGCGGGTGGTCATGGCGCGACCCTAGGCAGGACGGGGCGCACCGCTCCACCGCATTTCCGGCGCCTCTACGGGGCTACCCGCCGACCTGGCCGAGCCGCAGGTTCCAGCGACCGGGCCCGCCCGTGATCTCCGTCGCCGACAGCGGCGGGGTGTCCACGCGCCAGAACGCGGTCTCGGGTGCCCCCAGCACGTGCAGCACCATGGCCCGCACCACCTCCGGCTCCACCACGGCGATCGTCCTGCCGATGGTCAGGCCCGTCCGGTCCAGCCACTCGGTGACCCGCGCGCACAATTCCCTTACCGACTCGCCCCCGTGGGGCGCGGCTCCCGGGTCGGTCAGCCACTGGAGCAGCGCGTCGGGTTCGGCGCCGCCGAGCTCCTCCAGCGTCCGGCCCCGCCAGCGTCCCGCGTCCAGGCCCGACAGCTCGGGCTCCGCCGAGGCGTCGAGGCCCAGCGCGGCCGCCGTCTCCCGGCAGCGCACGCTGGGGGAGTGCACCACCTCGCCCGCGGCCGGCAGGGACAGCGCCACCGCCCCGGGGTTCTCGATCGAGTCACCGTCGTAGAAGCGGGCCCGCCGCAGCGAGGCGGTGAAGGCCGGGGCTATCAGGATGACTCGGCAGGTCACGGGGCGGCTCCTCCATGGTCGTGCATCGGTGTCGGGCGGCGTCGGGCGGTGTCGGCGGCGGTGACGGCGGGCGCCGGACGCGCACGAGAGTACGCCGTCCGGCACCCGCACCAGGACCGGCTAGAGCTCCGCGCGCACCGAACGTGCCGCTGCGACCAGGTTCTCCAGGGAGGCCCGGACCTCCGGCCAGCCGCGGGTCTTCAGCCCGCAGTCGGGGTTGACCCAGAGCCGTTCGGCGGGGATGGCCCGCAGGCCGGTCCGCACCAGGTCGGCGGCCTCCGCCGGGCTCGGCACCCGGGGCGAGTGGATGTCGTAGACCCCGGGCCCCGCCTCGCGCGGATAGCCGTGCGCGGCGAGTTCGCGGGCGACCTGCATGTGCGAGCGGGCCGCCTCCAGGCTGATGACGTCCGCGTCGAGGTCGTCGATGGCCCGGACGATGTCGCCGAACTCGGCGTAGCACATGTGCGTGTGGATCTGGGTCTCCGGACGGACTCCGCCGGTCGTCAGACGGAAGGCCTCGGTCGCCCACGCCAGATACCCGTCCCGGTCGGCGGCCCGCAGCGGCAGCGTCTCGCGCAGCGCGGGCTCGTCGACCTGGATGACCGAAGTGCCCGCCCCCTCCAGGTCGTTCACCTCGTCGCGCAGGGCGAGGGCGACCTGGCGGGCGGTCTCGCCGAGCGGCTGGTCGTCACGGACGAACGACCAGGCCAGCATGGTCACCGGCCCGGTCAGCATGCCCTTGACCGGGCGGTCGGTGAGGGACTGGGCGTACGACGTCCAGCGCACCGTCATCGGCTCGGGGCGGGAGATGTCACCGGCCAGGACCGGCGGGCGCACGTACCGGGTGCCGTACGACTGGACCCAGCCGTGCCGGGTGGCCAGATATCCCGTGAGCTGCTCGGCGAAGTACTGGACCATGTCGTTGCGTTCGGGCTCGCCGTGCACCAGGACGTCCAGGCCGGCCTTCTCCTGGAAGGCGACCACCTCCCGGATCTCGTCCCTGACCCGCTCCTCGTACCCAGTCGTGTCGATCCGGCCCGCCCGCAAGTCCGCCCGTGCGGTGCGCAGTTCGCCGGTCTGCGGGAACGAGCCGATGGTCGTCGTGGGCAGCAACGGCAGCCGGAGATACTCGCGTTGGGCGGCGGAGCGTTCGGCGTAGGGCTGAGAGCGGAGGGCGTCGGCCGGGGTGACGGCGGCGCACCGGGCGCGGACGGCGGGATCGCGGGTGATCGGTGAGCCCGCCCGGGAGGCCAGGTCGGCGCGGTTGGCGGCGAGTTCGGCGGCGATGGTGTCGGGGCCCTGGGCGAGGCCCTTGGCGAGAGTGACGATCTCGGCGGTCTTCTGCTTCGCGAAGGCCAGCCAGCGCAGGATCTGCGGTGCGATCTCCCGCTCGGCGGCCGTGTCCAGCGGCACATGCAGGAGAGAGCAGGAGGCGGCGACGTCGATCCGGTCGGCGAGGCCCAGCAGGGTGCCGAGGACGGTGAGGGACGCCGGCAGGTCGTTGACCCAGATGTTGCGGCCGTTGACGACACCGGCGACCAGTCGCTTGCCGGGCAGCCCGCCGACGGCGGCCAGAGCGTCCAGGTTGGCGGCCGCCGCCCCGGTGAAGTCCAGGGCGAGCCCCTCCACCGGAGCCTTGGCCAGCACCGGCAGGGCCTCGCCGAGCCGGTCGAAGTAGGAGGCGACCAGGAGCTTCGGCCGGTCGGTGCCGGCGCCCAGGTCGCGGTAGGCGCGGGCGACGGCGGCCAGTTCGGCCGGGGTGCGGTCCTGGACCAGGGCGGGCTCGTCGAGCTGCACCCACTCGGCGCCGGCCGCCCGCAGGTCGGCGAGGACCTCGGCGTACACCGGGAGCAGCCGGTCGAGGAGGGTGAGCGGGTCGAAGCCGGCGGGCACGCCGGGCGCCGGCTTGGCCAGCAGCAGATAGGTGACCGGGCCGACCAGCACCGGCCGGGCGGTGAGTCCGAGGACCAGCGCCTCCCGCAGCTCGCCCACCTGCTGGGCGGAGTTCGTGGCGAAGACGGTGTCGGGGCCCAACTCCGGCACCAGGTAGTGGTAGTTGGTGTCGAACCACTTCGGCATCTCCAGCGGCGCGACGTCCTGGGTGCCGCGGGCCATGGCGAAGTAGCCGTCCAGGGCATCGGCGTCGACGGCGGCGCGGTGCCGCTCGGGGACGGCGCCGACCATCACGGTGGTGTCGAGGACGTGGTCGTAGAACGAGAAGTCGCCGGTCGGCACCTCGTGGATGCCGGCCTCGGCGAGCTGCCGCCAGGTGGAGCGGCGCAGTTCGGCGGCGGTGGCATGCAGGGCGTCGGCGGTGACCCGGCCCTGCCAGTAGCTCTCGATCGCCTTCTTCAGTTCCCGGGCCGGCCCCTGGCGGGGGTAGCCGTACACGGTGGCCCGGGCTGCCGCGGCTGCGGACTTGGCTGTCACGGAGATCTCCTTCGCGAGACGATTCCCTGAGGTCCCGGTGACGGGACGAGAGCGCGAAGGGATGACGAACCGGACGGCGACGGTCGTACCCGACCGTCCGTCCGATGTGCACGCCGACCCGCCCACGAGGTCACCGGGATGTCCGCGCACGAGTGGCTCGCGCACGGGCAGTTGGCAGGTCTTCGGACTCGCGGGCGCGTCTCGTCGTACAAAGTCGTACGCAGTCGTACGAGACCCCTACTGGCCGTCGCTTCCCGGATCCGGTGGATCCAGTGCGTATGACGGCGGTCGTTCCCACTCACCGCTGCGGGGCAGTCCCGGACTCACACCGGGTTCCCTCTTACGACGTCCCGTCTGGCCAACGGGACGAACCAGCTGCACGATCAGCTTAACGCGCCCCCGAAGGGGCGCGGGGCGTCGTCGATGTGCGGCTCCGCCGCGTGAGCGCGACCAGCCACGGAGAGCCCGCAGCCGTCACACCACAACAACCCCCACCCCCTTAGACGAGCTCCCCCTCGATCCCCCGAGCCACTCCGCCCAAGGCCGCCACCAACTCCCCCAGCCGGCCCTTCTCGTACCGCACGCTCGGCAGCGAGACCGAGACCCCCGCCACCACCCTCCCGTCGGCCCCCCGAACCGGCACCCCCACCGCGAGCAGCCCCCGCTCCGACCGCTCCCGGTTCACGGCGAAGCCACCCCGCCGCACCCGCGCCAGCTCCCGCCGCAGCCCGGCGAGGTCCGGCCGCTCGGCCGGCCGGTCCCGGTACCGCTCCTCCGCGTACACCTCCGCCAGCTGCTCCTCCGGCAGGTCCGCCAGCAGCAGCAGTCCGCCCGTGGTCCGGTGTGCCGGGAACACCATCCCCTCCCGGGACCCCACCCGGAGCACCCGCGCACACTCCACGCTGGCGATGAACCGGACGGAGTCGCCTGTGCGGACGGCGAGGTTGGCCGTCTCCGCCACCAGCTCGACCAGCCGCTGCAGATGCGGCAGCGCGACCGCCCGCAGCCGCGACACCTGTGACTGCGAGTGCGCGGCCAGCTCCAGGACCGGCCCGGCGCGGTAGACCCGGTCCTCGCCCTGGACGGCGAAGTCCCGGTACACGAGCATCGCCAGCAACCGGTGCGCGGTGGACCGGGCCACCCCCAGCCGCTCGGCGACCTGCGACACGGTCAGCCCGCCCTCCAGCTGGAGCATCGCCGCGGCGCGCAGCGCGTGGTCGACGCTCGCGATGGCGTACGGCGGCGGATTCTTCAGCGGCTTGTCCATCTTCCCAGAGTGACACGAAATTCTGTTCTCCAGAATCTCCATGTCTTCCAGGTGGACACGGCGCACCCTGAGGGTTGTGACACAGACCTTCACCCCAGACCGGGCCACGGACTCCCCGGTCCGCCTCCGGGCCGCCGCGGCGCCGGGGCAGCCCGAGGTCACCCCGGCCCTCGAAGAGCTGTACCGGGGCTTCGAGCGGGAGCTCCTCGTCCCGCTGTGGACCGAGATCGGCGACCTCATGCCGGCCCATCCGCGCTCCCGTGCCGTGCCCCATGTATGGCGCTGGCAGCAACTGCGTGCCCTGGCCGCGCGGGCCGGCGACCTGGTCCCGGTGGGCCGCGGCGGCGAGCGCCGGGCCATCGCGCTGGCCAACCCGGAGCTCGGCGGCCGGCCCTTCGCGACGCCGACCCTGTGGGCCGCGATCCAGTACCTGATGCCCGGCGAGGACGCCCCCGAGCACCGCCACACCCAGCACGCCTTCCGGTTCGTGGTGGAGGGCGAGGGCGTGTGGACGGTCGTCGGCGGGGACCCGGTCGCGATGCGGCGCGGCGACTTCCTGCCGCAGGCGGGCTGGCACATGCACGCCCACCACAACGCCACCGCCGAGCCGATGGCCTGGATCGACGGCCTCGACATCCCGTTCCAGTACCTCACCGAGTCGCAGTTCTTCGAGTTCGGCCGGGACGAGATCAGCGACGCCGAGCGGATCACCCCGGAGCTATCGCGCTCCGAGCGCCTGTGGGGGCATCCCGGTCTCAGGCCGGTCGCGGTCGGCGAGGTCACTGCCCCCGGCACCCCTCTTCTGGCCTACCGCTGGGAGCACACCGACCGCGCACTCGCCGACCAGCTCGTCCTGGAGTCCGAGGGGTTCACCGGCACCGTCGAACCGGGCCACGCGGCCGTCCGCTTCACCGACCCGGCGACCGGCGCCGACGTGCTGCCCACCGTCCGCGCCGAGATGCACCGCGTCACGCGCGGCACCGAGACCGCGCCCGTCCGCGAGACCGGCTCGTCGGTGTACCAGGTCTTCGACGGCTCCGGCACGGTCACCGTCGGGGAGACGTCCTGGTCCGTCACGCGCGGCGACCTGTTCGTCGTGCCCTCCTGGCAGCCGCTGTCGGTCCGTTCCGAGGCCGGGGCGACCGACTCCGACTCCGGCGCGCTGGACCTGTTCCGGTTCAGCGACTCCCCGGTCTTCGAAGCCCTCCGGCTCAACCGCACGCACGTGGAAGGAACCACCCGATGAAGCTCGCGACCCTCCGCACCGGCGCCACCACCCGGGCCGTACGCCTCGACGGCGAGAGCGGCGAGAGCGGTGCGCCCGGCGGGACCGGCGGGACCGGCGGGACGCTGGTCGACCTCGGCCTCCCGGACGTGGGCGCCGTGCTGCGCCAGGACGGCTGGCGGGAGTTCGCCGCCGCCGCGACCGGTACGGCCTACCCCCTGGCCGGCGCCGACTTCGCGCCCGTCGTCCCCGCCCCCTCCAAGGTGGTGTGCGTCGGCCTCAACTACCGTAACCACATCAAGGAGATGGGCCGCGACCTGCCCGAACATCCCACCCTGTTCGCGAAGTTCGCGGACTGCCTGATCGGTGCGGGCGACGACATCGTGCGGCCGGAGGAGACCGGGCAGTTCGACTGGGAGGCCGAACTCGCCGTCGTGGTGGGCAGGTCGGTACGGCGGGCACGCGGGGCCGAGGCCGAGGCTGCGATCGCCGGGTTCACCGTCCTCAACGACATCACCTGCCGGGACTGGCAGTTCCGCACCCGGGAGTGGCTCCAGGGCAAGGCGTGGGACTCCAGCACACCGGTCGGGCCGTATCTCGTCACCCCGGACGAACTGCCGGGCGGTGTCCGGCCCGAGCTCGACATCCGGCTGGCCGTCGACGGCGAGGTGATGCAGTCCGACTCCACCGGGGACCTGCTCTTCGACCCGGTCGCGCTCGTGGAGTACGTGTCGACGATGGTCCGGCTCAACCCCGGCGACCTCATCGCCACCGGCACACCCGGCGGGGTCGGCCAGGCCCGCGAGCCGCAGCGCTTCCTGCTGGGCGGCGAGACCGTCGTCACGGAGATCGCGGGCATCGGGCGGCTGGCCAACCGGGTCGTGCGGGAGACGTCCGCCCGATGAGCCGTACCAGCCGTACCAGCCGGGGCCATACGAGCCGCACCAGCCATACGAGCCGTACCCTCGCGGACGCCCGGCGCTGGGCCCGGTCCGGCACCGAGCTGTTCCTCCGGGCCGCCGGCGCCGACCTGGACCCGCCCAGCGGGCTGCCCGGCTGGACCCGAAGCCACCTGGTGGCCCATGTGGCGGCCAACGCCGACGCGTTGGGCAACCTCGTGCACTGGGCCGCCACCGGCGTGCCGACCCCGATGTACGCCTCGCCCGAGGAGCGCGCCGCAGGCATCGAGCACGGTGCCCGGCGGCCCGCGGCCGAACTGACCGCATGGCTGGGCCGGTCGGCCGGCGCCCTCGCCGACGCCATGGACGCGCTCGACGAGGAGCGGTGGCGGTCGCCGGTCGTGACCGGCCAGGGCCGTACCGTCCCGGCCACCGAACTGCCCTGGCTGCGCGCCCGCGAGGTGTACGTGCACGCCGTCGACCTCGCCACCGGGGTGTCCTTCGCCGACCTCCCGGCCGGATTCCTCGTCGCGCTCTGCGATGACGCGGCCGCCGGACGGGCCGCCGCGGCCACCGGCCCGGCGCTCGTCCTGCGGTCCGACGGCCACCGCTGGGAGCTGCCGGGCCCGGCCGGGCCGGCCGAACTCACCGGCGAACTCCCCGAGATCGCCGCCTACCTCACCGGTCGCCCGGCCCCCTTCGACGGCGCGCCCGTCCTGCCCCCCTGGCTCTGAGCAGCCTGCCGCCGGTACGCAAGGAACAGACCATGACCCCACCCACACCCCCCACCGGTCCGCGCCGCCCCGACGTCCTGGTCGTCGGCGGCGGCATCGGCGGCCTCGGTACCGCCTTCGCCCTCACCCGGGCGGGACTGCGGGTGCGCGTCCTCGAACGCGCCGCGGAGTTCGGCGAGGTCGGCGCCGGCATCCAGCTCGCGCCCAACTGCACCCGCATCCTCGACGACTACGGCCTGCTCGACGAGGCCAGGAGCCTCGGTGTGCTCCCCGAGGCCATGGTGATGCGCGACGCCCTCGACGCCCGTGAGCTCACCCGGCTCGACCTGGCCGACCTGGAACGCCGGTACGGCTATCCCTACCTGGTCATCCACCGCAGCGACCTGCACGCCCTCCTCCTGCGCGCCTGCCGGGCGGCCGGGGTGGAGCTGTGCACCGGCCGGAAGGTCGTCGGGTACGAGAACACCGGCGCCGGCGCCCGGATCCGGCTGGCGGACGGCCGTACCGAGGAGGCCCCGCTGGTCGTGGCCGCCGACGGACTGCACTCCGTGGCGCGCCGGGAGTTCGTGGGCGACGACGTGGTCAGCTCGCGTTACGTGGCCTACCGGGCGGCCGTGCCCATCGAGCGGGTACGGGGCAACGGGATCGCGGAGCAGGACGTCGTCGTGTACGTCGGGCCGCGCTGCCACTTCGTGCAGTACCCGCTGCGCGGCGGGGAGATGCTCAACCAGGTCGCCGTCTTCGCGTCGCACTCGGCCGACTCGGAGCGGGAACGGGGCGGGCCGGAGGAGCTCGACGCGGCCTTCGAGGCCACCTGTGACACCGTGCGCCGGGGCATCCCGCTGATGTGGCGGGACCGCTGGTGGCAGATGCTCGACCGGGACCCGGTGGACACCTGGGTGCACGGCCGGGTCGCCCTGCTCGGCGACGCCGCGCACCCGCCGCTGCAGTACATGGCGCAGGGCGCGATCATGGCGATCGAGGACGGCTGGGTGCTCGCCCACCACCTCACCCGTACCGCCTCGGACCGGGACGCGGCCCTCGCCGCCTACCAGGCGGTCCGGGTCGAGCACTGCCGCCGGGTGCAGACCACCGCCCGCGCCTGGGGCGAGCTGTGGCACCTCGAAGGCGAGGAACGCCTCCGGCGCAACGCGGTCATGCGGGCCCGGGACACGTACGACTACGGGTTCACCGACTGGGTGTACGGCCCGACCGCCCTGACCCCGGACCAGGAGCCGGCCATGTTCACGCCTGTCCCGCTGGGCGTCTGACCCCGCGCAGCGCCCGGGACAGCCCCAGCGCCGCCGTCCGCACCGCCGGGGCCAGCTGCGCGGGCCGGAACCGGCCGCACGGCACGGCCACCGAGAGCGCCGCGACCGCCGTGGGGCCGTCGAAGACCGGTGCCGCGATGCAGCTGACCCCCACCGCGGCCTCTTCCTCCTCGTAGGCGAGCCCCGCGACCTGCGCCTGCTCGACGGCCGTGCGCAGCCGGGCGGGGTCCGTGACCGAGTGCGCGGTGAGGCGGGGGAGCGGTGCGGCCAGCACCTCCTCGACCAGCTCGGCGCCCGAGAACGCCAGCAGGGCCTTGCCGACCCCGGTGCAGGTCAGCGGGAGCCGGCCGCCGATCCGGGACGGCAGCCGCAGCACGTCGTGGCCGTGGATGCGCTCGACGTAGACCACCTCGTGGCCCTCGCGCACCCCGAGGTGCACGGTCTCGTGGGTGGCCTCGAAGAGGTCCTGGAGGAACGGCAGCGCGGCCTCCCGCAGATCCTGCCGGCGCGGCACCAGCGACCCCAGCTCGAAGAGGGCACCGCCGAGCCGGTAGGTGTCCGCTTCCCGTTCCAGCAGACCGAGCCGGACCAGCTCGGCGCAGAGCCGGAACACGGTGGTCTTGGGCAGCTTGGACCGCTCGGCCAGTTCCGTCAGACGGAACGCACCGCCGTTCGGGCGGTAGCAGTCCAGCACCGCCACTGCCTTGTCGAGCATGTTTCCCTGATTGCTGTTCCGTACCACGGAACATATTTTGCCTCGTTTCCCGGCGCCCGCCTATACCTGTCGGCATGAGCCCTGACCTCGTCACCAAGGTGGCCGACGTCCTCGACGAAGCCACCCGCACCGGCATCCCCTGCGCCCCCGTGCGCGCCCTCCTCCCCGAGGGCGACATCGAGACCGCCTACGCGGTGCAGCGGCTGCACGTCGAGCGGGGCGTCGCCGCGGGCCGCCGGCCGGTGGGCCGCAAGATCGGGCTGACCTCGCCCGCCGTACAGCGGCAGCTCGGCGTCGGACAGCCCGACTTCGGGGCCCTCTTCGCGGACATGGCGGTCGCCGAGGGCGAGCCGGTCGCGGCCGGGCGGCTGCTCCAGCCCAAGGTCGAGGCCGAGGTCGCCCTGGTCCTCGCCGCCGACCTGCCGCACCGCGACCCCACCGTCGCCGACCTGCTGCGGGCCACCGCCTTCGCGCTGCCCGCGCTGGAGATCGTGGACAGCCGGATCGCCGGATGGGACATCACGATCGTCGACACCGTCGCCGACAACGCCTCCAGCGGCCTGTTCGTCCTCGGCGGCACGCCGGTCCCGCTGGACCGCGTCGACCTGCGCGGCGTCCGGATGACCCTGGCCAAGAACGGCGAGACCGTCTCGCAGGGCACCGGCGCCGACTGCCTGGGCAGTCCGCTCACCGCCGCCCGCTGGCTCGCCGCCACCCTGGCCGGGCTCGGCGACCCGCTGCGGGCCGGCGACATCGTCCTCACCGGAGCGCTCGGTCCGATGGCGGTCGCCGCCGAGGGCGACGAGTTCACCGCCCGCATCGAGGGCCTCGGCACGGTCGGGGTCACCTTCGCCACCGAGGGAGCAGCATGACCACCAAGGTCGCCGTCATCGGGTCCGGGAACATCGGCACCGACCTGATGATCAAGATCCTGCGGCTCTCCGAGTCACTGGAGATCGCCGCCATGGCCGGTATCGACCCGGAGTCGGACGGCCTGGCCCGCGCCCGCCGTCTCAAGGTGGCCACCACCCACGAGGGCGTGGACGGGCTGGTCGCCCTCGACGCCTTCGAGGACGTCTCGATCGTCTTCGACGCCACCTCCGCCGGCGCCCACCGCCGCCACGACGAGGTGCTGCGCGCCCTCGGCCGTACGGTCGTCGACCTCACCCCGGCCGCGCTCGGCCCGTACGTCGTCCCGCCCGTCAACGGCGACGCCCATCTGGCCGCCCCCAACGTCAACATGGTCACCTGCGGCGGCCAGGCCACGATCCCCGTCGTCGCCGCGGTGAACGCCGTGACGCCCGTCCACTACGGCGAGATCGTCGCCTCGATCTCCTCCCGCTCCGCGGGACCCGGCACCCGCGCCAACATCGACGAGTTCACCGAGACCACGGCATCCGCCATCGAGAAGGTCGGCGGCGCGGCCCGCGGCAAGGCGATCATCGTGCTCAACCCCGCCGAACCGCCCCTGATCATGCGGGACACCGTGCACTGCCTGGTCGGCGACTGCGACGACGCGGCGGTGACGGCCTCGGTCGAGGAGATGGTCGCCCGCGTCCAGACGTACGTCCCCGGCTACCGCCTCAAGCAGAAGGTGCAGTTCGAGCGGGTGGCCGCCGACGACCCGCTGCGCACCCTGGCCCCCGGCGACGCCGTGAAGGTCTCCGTCTTCCTCGAAGTCGAGGGCGCCGCCCACTATCTGCCCGCCTACGCCGGCAACCTCGACATCATGACCTCGGCCGCGCTGCGCACCGCGGAGCGCATGGCCGCCCGACGTGCCCCGGAGGTGGCGTCCCGATGACCGCTCTGTACGTCCAGGACGTCACCCTGCGGGACGGCATGCACGCCGTCCGCCACCGCTACACCGTCGACCAGGCCCGCACCATCGCCGCCGCCCTCGACACCGCCGGAGTCCGTGCGATCGAAGTGGCCCACGGCGACGGCCTGTCCGGCTCCAGCGTCACCTACGGCGTCGGCGCGCACACCGACTGGGAGTGGATAGAGGCGGTCGTGGGCGCCGTGCACCAGGCGATCCCCACCACCCTGCTCCTCCCGGGCATCGGCACGGTCCACGACCTCAAGCAGGCCCACTCCCTGGGCATCCGCTCGGTCCGCATCGCCACCCACTGCACCGAGGCCGACATCTCCGCCCAGCACATCGCCGCCGCGCGGGAACTGGGCATGGACGTGGCCGGGTTCCTGATGATGTCCCACCTCGCCGAACCCGCCGAACTGGCCCGCCAGGCCAAGCTGATGGAGTCCTACGGCGCGCACTGCGTGTACGTCACCGACTCCGGCGGCCGCCTCACCATGGACGGCGTCCGCGACCGGGTCCGCGCCTACCGGGACGTCCTCGACCCGGCCACCGGACTCGGCATCCACGCCCACCACAACCTCGGCCTCGGCGTGGCCAACTCGGTCGTCGCCGTCGAGAACGGCGTCACCCGCGTCGACGCCTCCCTCGCCGGGCAGGGTGCCGGAGCCGGCAACTGCCCCCTGGAGGCCTTCGTCGCGGTCGCCGACCTGATGGGCTGGGAGCACGGCTGCGAACTGTTCCCGCTGATGGACGCCGCCGACGACGTCGTACGACCGCTGCAGGACCGCGAGGTGCGGGTGGACCGCGAGACCCTCACCCTCGGCTACGCCGGCGTGTACTCCAGCTTCCTGCGGCACGCCGAGGCCGCCGCCCGCCGGCACGGCCTCGACACCCGCGCGATCCTGGTCGAGGTGGGCCGCCGCAAGCTGGTCGGCGGTCAGGAGGACATGATCACCGACATCGCCCTGGACCTCACCGGGAGCTGATGACGCCTGGTTGTCAGTGCCGGCTGACAGACTGGGCGGCGTGGACACTCAACGCCGTGAACTGGCCGCACGCTTCGTCGAGTCGCACCGGGAAGGCTGCTTCCTGCTCCCCAACGCATGGGACGCGGGAAGCGCCCGCGTCCTGGAAGCGGCCGGTTTCCCGGCCGTGGCCACCACCAGCGCGGGCATCGCCTTCTCCCTGGGCCGCGCGGACCACGACTACGGCGGCGGCCGGGTCGACCGCGCGACGATGCTGGACCGGATCCGGGACATCGCCGCCGGAGTCCGGATCCCGGTGAGCGCGGACCTGGAGGACGGGTACGGGGAGTCCCCCGAGACCGTGGCCGAGACGATCTCGCTGACGCTCGGCGCCGGAGCCGCGGGCGGCAACATCGAGGACTTCACGGGCGACCGCGCACAGCCGCTGTACGACCCGAAGCTCGCGGCCGACCGCATCCGCGCCGCGCGCGAGGCGGTCGACGCGGCCGGCGAGCCATTTGTCCTGGTCGGCCGCACCGACGTGCTGCTCACCGGCGGCCCGCTCGACGAGGCGGTGCGGCGGGCCAACGCGTATCTGGCGGCGGGCGCCGACTGCGCGTTCGTGCCGGGCGCGGCGGACGCGGCGACGATCGGCACGCTGGTCCGCGAGCTGGACGGCCCGCTGAACGTGGTGATGGGCCTGACCGGCAGCGCCCTGTCCCTGGCCGACCTCCGCGACCTCGGCGTGCGCCGGGTCACGGTGGGCGGCAGCATCGCCCGGGCGATGTACGCACAGCTGCTGGACGCGGCGAGGGAGCTGGCGGACCGGGGCACCTTCTCGTACGCCGAACACCAGCTCTCGCAGACGGACCTGAACGAGCTCTTCCGGAGATGAGGAAGCGGGGGGGGGCGGGGTGGGGCCCCGCGCCCCCGGGCGGCCGTCGGTTTGTCAACGTTTATTGGCAGGTGTGGGGGCG
>NZ_JBHXLU010000126.1:29381-32084 GCF_042720695.1 Streptomyces sp. NPDC058457
GATCCGGCCCGCCCGCTCGTCGCCGCTGCCGTTACGACAGCTTGATCAGCGAGTAGTCGTCGCAGTAACCGGCCGCCGAACCGGAGTTCTTGTAGCAGTAGACACCGGCGGAGGTGGTGGAGACGCCCGTGGTGAAGAAGACGGGCTGCTGGGCGTAGGACGTGGTCGAGGTCCGCAGGTACGTCTCCGTACCGCCGAAGCTCTTCACACCCACGGCGACCTCCTCACCGGCGGTGGCCGCCTTGGCCCAGCCGACCAGCAGATAGGTGCCGCCGGCGGTGAGGCCGCTCACCGTCTGGATGGCGCCGCTGGCACTGACCCCGGTCTGGAGCGCGTAGGTGCCGGAGCGGGCGTTGGAGGCGACCACACTGGACGCCGTACCCGTCGACTGGGCCCAGGGGGTCAGGGCGCCGGTCTCGTAACCGGGGTTGGTGACGGCGTTGGTGGCGGAGGACAGGGGCTCCACCGCGAGGTCGTCGCAGTAGCCCGCGCCGCTGCCGCCGGCGTTCTTCCAGCAGTAGACGGTGGCCGTGGTGCTCGACGACCCGGTGGTGAACAGCACCGCGGCCTGGCTGTAGGACGTGGTGGCGATGTTGGTGTACGTCTCGGTCCCGCCGAAGTTCTTCAC
This sequence comes from Streptomyces sp. NPDC058457, assembly GCF_042720695.1. Taxonomy (NCBI): domain Bacteria; kingdom Bacillati; phylum Actinomycetota; class Actinomycetes; order Kitasatosporales; family Streptomycetaceae; genus Streptomyces; species Streptomyces sp. NPDC058457. The sequence continues at coordinate 30,010 of NZ_JBHXLU010000126.1, forward strand.
ACCGATCGCGAGGGTCTCGCCCGCGGTGGCGACCTTGGCCCAGCCGGTCAGCAGATAGGTGGTGCTCGGGCTGAGGCCGGTCAGGGCCTGGTTGGCGCCGCTGCTGCTCGCGGTGGTGGTGAGCGCGTAGCTTCCGGTGCGGGCGTTGGCCGCGGTCACGGTCGAGGAGTTGCCGCTGGCCTGCGTCCAGGGGCTCAACGCACCTGTCTCGAAGCCCGCGTTGGAGAGCAGGTTGCCGCCGGTGCCGTTGTACGCGCCGATGTTGGGGGCGGCCGTCGCGGAGACGGCGTTGCCGAAGGCGTCGTAGCCGCCGTTGGAGCTGATCACCGTGCCGGCCCGGATCACCGGGGAGGACGCGTGCACCTGGTAGGCGTTCTTGCCGGTGTACGAGGACGAGGTGTTGGCGTTGCCCGGGTTGCGGAACTCGGGGTCGGCGGTCACCTTCGCGGCGTCGGCGGGCTCGCGGGACGGGTGGTTGCCGTAGAAGAGGTTGTTGGAGTAGGTCGAGGTGCCGGTGGTGGTGAAGTAGTTGCCGGTGCCGTAGTTGAAGACGGCGTTGTTCTGGAAGGACAGGGCGCCGCTGATGGACGTGCCGGAGCGGGAGTACAGGATCGGGGTGCTCAGGCCGTCCCGGACGGAGAAGGTGTTGTTGTAGAAGAGCGGGACGGCGGAGGAACTGCCGCTCTGGTTGGGGACTCCGCCGACGAAGTGCAGGACTCCGGCGCCGTGGGTCTGGGTGCCGGAGGTCGGGCAGCCGGAGTTGCTGCCGTCGTTCTCGCTGATGTTGTAGCGGACCACCGTGCCGTCGCTGGGCACCGTCGAGGTGGGCTCGTTGGCGATGGTGAAGGGCGGCATCACCAGCAGGAAGCCGCCGAGGTTCTGGTGGCTGTAGTTGTACTGGAACGTGGTGTTGTGGTTGCCCCAGTCCACGTCGAAGCCGGTGCCGTCGGCGCCGTTGACGTGGCAGTAGACCTCGTTGTTCTGGACGACGGTGTTGCTGCTGCCGGACATCCAGATACCGGCGGAGGCGCCGTTGCAGTACTGGCCGGACGGCGGGCAGGTGGACTTGGCGCCGCCGTAGCCCGCCTTGTTGCCGTCGATGAGGGCGCCGTCGTTCTTCACGACGAGGATGTCGTCGGCACCGTCGTAGGTCATCGTGTTGTTGCGGATGACCGTGTTCGTGGTCAGGCCGGTGCCCTGGCCGTCCCCGTCCGGGGTGACGGCGACGGCGATCCGGTCCACGTGGTCGAAGGTGTTGTTCTCGACGACGACGTCGTCCCAGGTGGAGACCGGGGTGGTGTGGTCGGTCTGGACGCCGACGCCCGCGTTGGTGGAGTACCAGCCGCCGCCGTAGCCCGCGATGTTGTGGATGTACATGTCGTGCACGCGGATGTGGTGCAGGACGCCGCCGGAGCTGTTCTCGGCGAGGACGCCCGAGCGGTAGGCGGGCGAGGAGGCGTTGTCGATCAGCTCCAGGCCGCCGATGTCCCAGTACTGCTGGTTGAGCAGTTTGACGACCGCGCCGGTGGCGCCGGCGGCGTCGATGACCGGCTTGGCGCCGGAGCCGTAGGAGCTGATCGAGATGTTGCTGCCCGAGGCTCCCGAGCCGCCCGGGGAGAGCTGGCCGGTGCAGGTGGTGCCGGCCTTGAACAGGATGCTGTCGCCTGCGGTGAAGGTGGTGCCGTTGACGCTGCCGACGGCGTTCCAGGGGCTGGACTGGGTGCCGGTGCCGTTGGTGGCGGCCGAGCAGTCGACGTAGTAGGCGGTGCCGGCGGCGTGCGCGGCGGTGGCCGGGACGAGCAGGGCGCCGGCCAGGGTGGCCAGAAGAGTCAGCACGCGGGCTGTTCGACTGGCCGTACTTGAGGTTGATCTGCGACGCTTCATTGCGACGCTCCTTGGTGAGAGTGAGTGTCCTCCGAAAGCCGGGCGGGTCCGTTGCCGCGGACCCGTCCGGAATCTGTGGGGGCATATAAACAGGGGGTGCGGGACCGTTTTCGGCTTCGGGTGCGCCGTGGCTGGTCGCGCAGTTCCCCGCGCCCCCAAGAAGGTGGGCCCACTGGTCCCACCTAAAGGGG
>NZ_JBHXLU010000127.1:0-31973 GCF_042720695.1 Streptomyces sp. NPDC058457
TACCACTCGACCCGCCCGTCACGATCACATGCACCGAACCGACGTCCAGCGAACGGGAGTTCCGCAGTCTCATGGCCCGGAGCGTATCGAAACGGCTCATCTTCGGCAGGGCATCCATCGGCACGGCACATCCAAGAGGCCGGATGGCCAAGACCCTGACCCCGCCACTCGATCGGCGGCCGCGCCGAACGGCTCAGTAAATCGTGTGATGCGCCGCGAACGTGTCGAGATGTTCTTTGGAGGGAAGCACGTCATCGGTGAACAAACCCGATGTGCGCGATTTCGGGTGCCATGGCCTGGCGGGTGAGCCGTCTGGCTCCATGCCGTACTTCCACAGCAGGTAACACTCCTCGCTGCGCCGGGCACGCGCCAAGATCCCTGTGCGGGCATAGAAATGGCCGTCAGGCTTTACGCCATTCAGGCCACGGGCCCTGACCCGAAGGTCCAACACCTCCAGGGCCTCGTCCACCTGCCCTGTGAGCTCCAGGAACCGGACCAGGTCGCTGAGGTATACCGAGCCGTCCAGTCGCTGGTCGCCATTCGCACCAGCGAAGGCGGTCAGCATGGTCAGCTCCTCGTATCGGAGGCCCTGTAGCAAGTGCAGGTCGCGAAGGCGTCCACGGTACGCGAGAAAGAGGCCGTACTGGAAGCGGGTTTCGTTCAGCCAATCCTCGTCCCCTCCCGCTCTCTCCATTCCGTCGAGGTACAAGGCATCTGCTTTCTCCTCTGCGCCATGCCGAGCGAGGAGGAGCGCCAGCCGCAGGTGAGGGTTCAAGTCCGGGCGCATTCGGTTGTAGTAAACCAAATCCTCTGGGCACAGGTCTCGTAAAAAGCTCTCAGCGGTTTGCAACTCCCCGGCCGCCTCCAGTGCCTCAGCCAAGGGCGAGGAGGCCCAGATCAGGTAGCCGTCGTCGGTGTACGGGGCTTCCTGCCTCACGAAATCCGCGGCTTCCCGTAGTCGGCCGCCGCGAATGAGGCCCTCGAGCAAAGGCCGATTGACCGAGCCACGACCAGGCTGCACGGTGGCGAGCCATTCGACAGCCTCATCGAAACGCTCCAACTCCGTCAAGATCTCAACCAGTCCGCAGGTCAGGTCGCGACCGTTGCCGTGCGCACGGACGGCTCCCTCCAGCCATTCGGCGGCTTCTGCGGGACGATGGGCACGCAGGAGCACCAAAGGCGGGCTCTCCGGCTCCCAGGATTCACGCAGGGAGCATCCCGTGGTCGTCAAGGCACGCCCTTTCCAGAGCACGTCAATCTCACCGTCGGGAGGGAACATGTCCAGCAGGACGTCAATTCGCTCCGCTGCCACCACGAACCGGGCAAACGAGAGGGCGACAAGACGATCCTCAGGGTATTCCCCGCGTGGCGGCCCCACCCTTTGCAGCCAGTGCACGGCCGCCGAAAGCTTCGCCCTCCCATCGGCACGACGAGCGAGTTCCAGTGCCGCTTCCGGCGACTTCCGGAAAAGCGCGTCAAACCGTGGGTTACGTGTCCACAGAAGCGCCCAGCCGATTTGAGTCATCGCCAATGCGAAAAAAAGCACAAGGGCCATCAATATTGGACCTACGCCGAAGACCGAGCGGGGTTGATAGATTTCGAAAGAGCCCGAGATGAATATCATGGAAAAGATGAGATTTGGCCACTCCGGAGGCCGCATGGAGTTCCAATTGGGTAACTGCTCGACTGGAGGGGGTATCAGTCTCTCAATGTCGTTGATCTTCTCTCGCGCGTAGCCATCGAGTTCTATGCGTCCATGGTCAGCCCACAACAGGGTCGCAATTCGGTAGTAGTGGCAGCTATATGCCTTGATTGCCACATTCCATCTCTCCTCCTGAGACGGACAGGACAAGGCCGCCGTCCACACCTCAGGCAGCGGAGGATCACGTCTCAGGGCGTCCGCGTGCTGGGCGAGGAAGTCGGCAAGCTGGTAGGCATGGGGAGCGGTGCGCGATACCGAGACGGGGGCGACCGGTTCGACACGGGTAAGAGCGTGTACCGCTTCCTCGAACGCCGGGCCGTGGGCCGAGTGGCCACCCTCCTCCGACGGCGCGAGGGCCGTCTCCAGAAAGGCAGTGGTGACGGACCGCAGGCCGATACGTGCCGCATCCAGTGCCACTTCCAGGAGTCGACGTTGAAGTCCTCCCCTCGTCTCATAGTGGTTGATCAGGAATGGACCGCCGGCGAGGAACTGGGTGACCCCGCCTCCTCTGCCCACAGTCTCGACACTCTCGGCAATGGCCGGGTCGTAGTCGATGGCGCGTTGGAGGTCCTCGTCACGGACCCCGGTGAAGTCGTCAGGGACTCGAATGCACTCGTACATGCGCAGAAGTCGGGAAGCCTTGCGCGCGTCGGGGGAATTGATCTTGTCCCAATGTTCCGGCCACATGGTTGCAATGACGAGCAGCGGGCCGCGTCCTGGTCGCAGCAGCCTTTCCAGGGCGATGCCCGCCTGCTGCGCCGGATCGTCACCGATCAGCTGCCATGCGTCGTCGAGCCATACCACCGTACTGTCCGCCACCCGGTCATCCTCGACAGCGGCCAGGAGTTCTTGCGCATCGCTCGGAAAGAAGACGCGCCAATCGGGCACGATTGCGCGCACGGCCTCGTAGGCGGCCCTTGATTTGCCGGTGGAAGACATCCCGACCAGTACTACGACGTCGGCGGCCCCTGACGAGGCTGCGGCGAGACGGGCGCGCAGTTCGCGGTCGTGCGCTCGTTCGATATAGAAGGGCAGGGGGTCGTAGCGTGCGGTAGGCGGGCCGTATCCCACGATGGACGGATGGACGTGCAAGTGCCGTACCGGGTGGCAGTCGGTGACGAGATCGCCCACCCATCGGGTCTCGACACCGAGTTGCGGCGCAAGCTGGTCGAACTCCGGACGATCCCCCCAGCCGAGGGCCCGGGCGAATGGCGCATAATCGAGCGGCTGCAGCGCTTCCAAGGCCGTTACGGGAGTCACGGTCAAAGACTGCGGACCCGCAGCCATGTTGACCATGGTCACCACGCCCAGGACGCGCTGTTCGCCGACGGGTCCCGCCAGGACGACCGCTCCCGACATACCGCCCCAGGGCGAGGGGCCATACCCCTCCGACACCGGCGGGCGATCGGCGGGCGTCCGGTCGCCGACCAGCGTCAGGAGCGCGGGACCGGTGGGGCGGCCGGCTGTGGGGATGACGAAGCCCTCCGCCAGCGGGACATGCCCTTCTACGTGTGCGGACCTCCGGAGCCCTCCGTCCGTTCCGCCCATCCGCCACCATGGGAAACCGACGGCGACGCAGCCCTCGATGCGCCCCAGTCGGCTTCGGTCGACGCGTGCAAACCGGATCGGCTCCAGACCGGGCACCGGATCGGCCACGATCAACAGGGCGAGATCAACGTCGGAATGGCCCGACCGGATCACGTGCGTCACCCGGTGCTCGGCGAGGGGCTCGTCGCCGACGATCCGCAGCAGGACGTGATCACGGCCTTCGGCGACGTGGTCCGCCGTGAGGACCGTGTTGGCGGAGATGAAGAGTCCCGAGCCGTACCGGACCTCCGCGTCCAGAGTGAAGCGGATGCAGGCGATGCGCTCCGTCTCCACGGCACCCGAGTTCGCCGCCGACACGCGCTAGCCCCGGTCGCTCAGCGTCTCGTCACGCGGTGCCGCCGCTCCGGCGCTGTCCGAGATCCGCTGGTCGTTCGGCGACAACGGGACGCCCACCGCATCGACGACAACCGGTGCCAGCCGCAGCGTGAGCGACTGAGCCGTCTCCGTCCCCCGGGATCGCTCGCCACCCGCCGTCAGGACGTGCCAGCGGATTCCCGCGGAGCCCTTCCCCTGTTGAGTGACCGTCACGCTGAGATTGAGCTCCACGGACTCCACATCGAACCGCACTGACCGCCCGCTGCCCTGGGTCCTGGCTCGTTCAAGACTGCCCCTCAACGCCTCGATGGCATCGGACAGTTCGACCTCGTTCTCCCCCATGCATCTCCCCCTCGGCGGTACATCCCCTATTTCCGAGAATAGGGGAACTCACTCGCCGAGAGAGCCTGGAATCCATCTGAGCCCCCGAAAGGATCCCCGTACCTTCTTTCGAGGCCTCGCGGGGAAGCGCCCAAGACCGATGGGCGAACAGGGTGCGTGGGGGTGGCCCCCGTCCCGCGCGGGCTGTTCACCCTGTTCGTGGGACCGCACACCTGGGCCGGACGGAGATCGTGAGGAACTCGCGGCCATAGGGGGGTGGGTCGTACAGGCCCCGGCACCCAGCTCGGGACTGGAGGTGTCTTGCTGTGTCCCCACCCCCCAACTCCGCACCTACTGTACGGATGTCCATGATGACCACGTCGGGGCGGTGCTCGGCGGTGAGGTCGACGGCTTCCCGGCCGTCGGCGGCTTCCGCGACCACGGTCATGTCCTCGACCGAGTCGATGAGGATGCGGAAGGTCGCCCTCAGCAGAGCCTGGTCGTCGGCGAGCAGGACACGGATAGCCATGGGTTGGGGCTTTCGGCGTGAGCGGAAGGGTGCAGACAACTTTGAAGCCGCCCTTCGGACGATCACCCCGTCCCCTTTCCCCGCGCGGCGCTCCACGGTCCGGATCGCCGGCCCGACCGGCTGCAGAGGGCAGGGTCTGCCGATGACACCAGCGGTGGAGTCCGGCCCTGCCCTCCCGGTTGTTCGCCCCGCCTCACTGCTCGGCGGCTGCCAGTGCCGCCTGTGCCTTCTTTCGGTAGGTGGCGAGCTTGTCCGCGGGGGCGATGACCTGGTGGCTGCGGGACTTGACGGACACGTCGTGTCCCTCCGCCGCCTTGCGCAGCGCGCCGACGGTGGCCTGGGCGCGCGGGATGTGGGCGAACGGGTCGAACGAGTACCAGCGCATCGCGTTCCCGTGGGTCATCTTGTCGGTCTCGTCGTCCGTCACGGAGTTGGCGGTGAGCACCTCGTGCAGTTGTTCCGGGGCGTTCGGCCACATGGAGTCGCTGTGCGGGTAGTCGGCCTCCCAGCAGATGTTGTCGATGCCGATCTCGTTGCGCAGCCGTACCCCGATCGGGTCGCTGATGAAGCAGGTGAGGAAGTGCTCGCGGAAGACCTCCGAGGGGAGCTTGCCGCCGAAGTCCTGGAGGGTCCACGTGGCATGCATCTCGTAGGTGCGGTCGAGCCGTTCCAGGAAGTACGGGATCCAGCCGGTGCCGCCCTCCGACAGCGCGATCTTGATGGTGGGGTACTCCTTGAGCACCCGGGACCACATCAGGTCGGCGGCGGCCTGGACGAGGTTGATCGGCTGGAGGGTGATCATCACGTCCGGCGGGGCGTCGGGGGCGGTGACGGCAAGGCGGCCGGAGGAGCCGATGTGCAGGTTCATCACCGTGCCGCAGTCGGTCAGGGCACGCCATACCGGGTCCCAGTACTCGGTGTGGAAGCTGGGGTAGCCGAGCGGGACCGGGTTCTCGGGGAAGGTGAGCGAGTGGCAGCCCTTGTCGGCGACCCGGCGGATCTCCTGGGCGCACAGCTCGGCGTCCCAGATGGCGGGCAGGGCCATCGGGATGAACCGGCCGGGATGCGCGGCACACCACTCGTCGATGTGCCAGTCGTTGTAGGCGCGGACCAGGGCGAGCGAGAAGTCGGAGTCCTCGGTGGCGAAAAGGCGGGCCGAGAAGCCGGGGAAGGAGGGGAAGTTCATCTGGGCGAGCACGCCACCGGCGTTCATGTCGGCGACCCGCTCGTCGACGTCGTAGCAGCCGGGCCTGATCTCGTCGAGGCCCTGCGGGTCCATGCCGTACTCCTCCTTGGGGCGGCCGGCGACCGCGTTGAGCGCGGCGTTGCCCACGCTGCTGTCCCGGAACTGCCACACGTCGCTGCCGTCCTCGCGGTGGACCAGGCGCGGGGCGTCCTTCTTGTAGCGGTCCGGCAGATGGTTCGCGAACAGGTCGGGCGGCTCGATGATGTGGTCGTCGACGCTGATGAGGATCATGTCGTCGCGGTTCATGCGGGCTCCTTGGGGCTGGGGTCAGTCCGATGCGGGCAGCGCCTTGGGCGCCTTGATCTGCAACGGCACTCCGCCGTAGGTGAGTTGGCCGGCTCCGGAGGCGGTGCAGAGGAGTTCGAGGGTGTCGGTGGCGTCGACGTAGCGCTTTCCGATGAGCGTGCCGGACGGCTCGTCGTCGGCCGGTGCGGCGGGCGTGTCACGGGCCGGGACCATCGGTATGCCGCCGCACTCGATCTGTCCCGCCACGCCCGCCGGGGCCCGGATGACGATCACCCGGGTGGTGGAGGTGGCGGCGGCGAGCTGGTCACCTGGGCGAGGGGGCAGCGCCATTGCGTGGTTCTCCTTCTGGTGCGGGTGGGTCGACTTCTGGTGCGGGTGGGTCGACTCCTCGTGCGGGTGGGTCGACCGTCTTCGCGGCGACGGCGGGATCGCTGAGGCGCTCCCCCAGCCGGTCCAGGTCGTAGGACTGGCGGACGAGCCAGAAGCGCAGGAAGCCGGTGAGCGAATGGCGGAGAAAGAGCGCGGCGCCCACCACGGCGGCCGTGATGCCGCCGAGGCCGAGGGAGAGCGCGTCTCCCTGCGCGAGCGAGTTGTCCGTGGCGTGGGCGAGGGGGAAGGCGAGGGCACCGAGCACAAGGCCCGCGGTCATGAGCAGTCCGCCGAGGCGGAGCCAGAGGGCGGTGCGGGCCGCGGCGGGGTCGGGGATCTTCAGTTCGGCGAGTTCACGGACGAACCGGTCCGCCCGGGAGGCCGGTACGGGGGTCGACGTCATGTGGGGCTCCCCAGGTAGTAGGAGGACAGTTCGGCCTGCAGGGAGCTGTCGGGGTGCCCCTGCCACTGGATCCGGCCACGGACGAGGACGGCGGCGTGGTCGGCGATCTTCAGTACGGCGGCGGCGAACTGCTCCACGACCAGCACCGCGACGCCCTGCCGGGCGATCTCGGCGACGAGTTCGTACAGTTCGGCGACGACCAACGGGGCGAGCCCCATGGAGAGTTCGTCGAGGAGGAGCACGGCGGGATCGGTGACCAGGCCGCGGGCGAGCGCGAGCATCTGCTGCTCGCCGCCGGAGAGAGTGCCCGCCTGCTGGGTGCGGCGGGCGGCGAGGACGGGGAAACGGCCGTACGCGGTCTCCTCGATCTCCTCCCGGCCGCGGCCGCAGAAGGTCATCATCAGCAGGTTGTCCCGGACGGAGAGGTTGGGGAAGACGCCACGGCCCTCCGGGATCAGGCAGACCCCGGCGCGCGCGAGGCGGCCGGGACGGATCCCGATGACGTCCCGGCCGCCCATCAGCAGGTGCCCGGCGCTGGGAGGATGCAGTCCGGCGGCGACCTTCAGGACGGTGGTCTTGCCCGCGCCGTTGGGTCCCAGGAGTGCCACCACCTGGCCCGCGGCGACGGCCAGGTCCACACCGTGCAGCACGGTGATGCCGTGGTAGGCGGCGCGGACGCCGCGGAGTTCCAGCAGCGGGCCGGCGTGCACGGTCATGGCTCCCCCAGGTAGGCCGCAAGGACGGTCTCGTTCTGCTGGATCTCGGCCGGCGGGCCGCACGCCACGACCTGACCGAGGTCGAGGACGTACACGTCGTCGCAGACGGCCATGACCAGGCTCATGTCGTGTTCGACCAGTACGATCGCCGTGCCCTCGGCCGCCAGGGAGCGCAGCAGGTCGGCGAAGCGCTCGGTCTCCTCGGCGTCCTGCCCGGCCGCGGGTTCGTCGAGGAGCAGCAGGCGGGGGCTCTGGACGAGGGCGCGGCCGACCTCGACGAGGCGGGCGATGCCGGTGGGCAGGGCGTCCGCGGGGGCCTGGGCCGTGTCGGTCAGGCCGAGGCGGTCCATGACCTCGTCCGCCGTACGGGCCGCGTGGCCGCGTCGGGGCCCGAGTTCCGCGGCGACGAGGAGGTTGTCGCGGACGGAGAGCCGGCCGAAGAGTTCGAGGTGCTGGAAGGTCCGGGACATGCCACGCCGTGCTCGGCGGGCGGGGCCCTCGCGGGTGATGTCGCGGCCGTCCAGCCGCACCCGGCCGGTCTGCGGGCGACGGAGCCCGGAGAACGTGTCGAACAGCGTGCTCTTCCCGGCCCCGTTGGGGCCGATCAGGCCGGTGACCCGGCCGGCCTCGGCGGCCAGCGACACCTGGTCCAGGGCCCGTCGGCCGCCGAACGCGACGGTGATCCCCTCAGCTTGCAGCAGCGGTGGCACGGCTCAGCACCTCCCCGTCCTCGGGCCGCCATGGGCGTCGTACGCCCCACCACTCCGGCGGAATGTCGACGGGGGCGGCCTCGCGTGCGGCGGCACGGCCGCGCAGTGTCACGGCCGCCAGCAGGGCGGCGGCCAGGGAGGGCGGGCCGCCGTCCGGGACCAGGGCGGCGAGCGCCCAGCACCCGGCGAGCACAGCGAGCAGTGCGGGCAGCAGCAGCCGGTCGCGGCCGAGTGGCGCCCAGTCGGCCCGCAGCCGTGCGATCACACCGCTCGGACTGTGCGCGAAGCCCATGCCCGCGAGGGCGATGAGAAGTGCGGACAGGTTCTGTGCCCAGGAACCGAGCCCGTCCAGCAGTTGTGTGGGCACGACGTACGCGAGCCCCGTGAACAGGCCGGTGCCGACCGAGCCGAGGCCGCCGACGACCGCGATCAGGAACACCGGCAGTCCGGCGACGAGACCGAACTGGTCGGCGGTGACGGTCTGGAGCTGCATGCCGTAGAGCGCGCCGCCCAGTCCCGCGATGCCCGCGGAGAGGGCGAAGACCGCGACCTTGGCGACCAGCAGGCGGCCCCCGAGGGTGGCGTAGGCGGCCTCGCTGTCACGCAGGGCGATCAGCCGGCGGCCGTAGCGGCCGCGCCGCAGCCCGGCCACCCCGACCGAGGTGACGGCCAGGCAGACGGCGGCGAGGACGAGCAGTTCGGCCGGTGAGGTGAGGTGCAGACCGAACAGGTCGGGGCCGGTCACGGAGACCGAGCCCTGGTCGAACAGGGCGATGTGCACGCCCAGCACGTCGAAGGCCGGCAGGGTGAAGATCCACCGGTCGAGGACGGTGGCGAAGGCGACGGTGCCGAGCGCCAGGTAGATGCCCGACAGGCGCAGCGCGGGCAGCGCGACCAGGGCGCCGACGGCCGCGGCGACCAGGACGGCGACCGGTAGCGCCCAGAGCTCGCCGTGCGCGCCGAGGTGGCCCCAGACCACCGCGCCGATCCCGGCGATGGAGAGCTGGCAGAGGGAGACCTGCCCGGCGTATCCGGCGAGCGGCACATAGGACAGGGCGATCACACCGAGCGAGAACAGCGTGCCGTACGAGATGACCTGGTCCTCGGTCAGCACGCCGACCAGGAGGAGCGCGAGCGCGAGGACGCAGCCCGCGAAGACCAGGGTGCCGCGCCGGCCCGGCAGCGGGACGCGGACCACCGTACGGTCGCGGCGGCGCAGCCGGTGATGCGGGAAGGCGAGCAGGGCCAGGAAGAGCAGCAGGGCGGGGGCGGCGAGGCGCAGGCCGGGCAGGTAGTCGTTCTGCGGCAGGTAGCCGGCGAGGTAGGCCTCCAGCAGTCCGACGACGACCGCGCCGAGGAAGGTGAGGGGCAGGCTGCGCAGCCGCCCGAAGACGGCGGCGGTGTAGGCACTGACGATGAGCAGGGAGAGCTGCTGCGCGTCGAGCGCGACGGTGGGGGCGATGAGGATGCCGCCGACGGCGGCGAGCTGGATGCCGAGCACCCAGGCCAGTCGGCCGGCGCGCAGCGGATCGGCACCGGTCAGCCCGGCGAGGGCACGGTCGTCGACACTGGCGCGCATCTCCGTACCGGCCCGCGTGCGGTGGAGCAGGAACCACAGGCCGACGGCGATGGCGAGCGCGGTCGCCATGGTGATCGCCTGGTGCCAGGTGACGACGGCCGGGCCGAGCCGGACGGCATGCTGACCGGCGAAGAACGGGGTGAGCGGACGGGGTGTGTCGGGATCCCAGACCCAACGGGCGAGCGCGATACAGCCGGCGAGCAACGCGACCGTCATGACGAGCCGTTCGGCCTCGCCGAGGGCCTGCACGGGGCGCATCAGGACTCGTTCGACGAACAGGCCGAAGGCGGGCGCGAGGACAAGGAGCACGACGGCCAGGGCGACCGGCACCGGCCAGCCCCAGCCGACGGCGAGCTGCCAGTAGGCGAAGGCCGCGAGCATTCCGGCCGCGCCGTGGGCGAAGTTGAAGACCCCGGCCGTGGTGTGGGTGAGCACCAGACCGCTACCGATCACGGCGTAGATGGCGGCGGTGCTCAGGCCGACCACCGTGAAGGCCAGGAACTGATCCATGGATTGGAAACTAGCTTCTCGCTAATGGAGAATCAACCATTCGCGCAAGGGGAGGTTGCTTTACGCGACATCGGCGTTGACGGCGACCGGTCCGCATGGAAGCGTGATACTCGATTTCGAGAATCACGTTCTCACCGAATGACCGTGGAGGCCCCTTGAGCGCCACCGACGACCTGATCGAGATCCAGCAGCTCCTCGCCCGGTACGCGGTCGCCATGACCCGTGGGGACGTGGACCGGGTGCTCGGCGTCTTCACCCCGGACGGCAGCTACAGCGCGTTCGGCGACACCTATCCGCTGGACGAGTTCCCCGCGCTGATCGCCGCCGCCCCCAAGGGCCTCTTCCTGGTCGGAGCACCGGAGGTCGAGCTGGCCGGCGACACCGCCACCGGCACCCAGCCGCTCTGCTTCGTCGAGCACTCCGAACACCGGATGCGCATCGGCTACTACAACGACACCTACGCCCGCACCCCGGACGGCTGGCGGCTGCGCACCCGGGCCATGACCTTCATCCGCCGCAGCGGGGCCCACGACTCGGGCCGCCCGCACGCCTTCGACCGAACGCGGTCATGAAGACGGCCGAGTTCCGGCAGGGTGTGCGCGCCTGGCTCGACGGCAACGATCTGACGCCCCCGACCGACGACTCCCTCGACGCCCAGGTCGCCCAACTGGCCAGGGTGCGTGCGGCGTTGTGGGACGCGGACTGGATGCGGTACGGCTGGCCGTGCGCGGTCGGCGGGCTCGGCGGCAGCGGCACCCTGCGCGCGGTGCTCGGCGAGGAGGTCGCCTCGCGGGCGCTGGCGGAGCCCGGCATCTGGTCCATGGTCGAGGTGCTGGTGCCGACCGTCGTCGACTACGCGCCGCCCGCGCTCGCCGCCGAGATGGTGCCGCGGCTGCTGTCGGGCCGGGAACAGTGGTGCCAGGGCTTCTCCGAGCCGGGTTCGGGCAGTGATCTGGCATCGCTGTCCACTCGGGCCGTGCCCGACGGTGACGTCTGGGTGGTGTCCGGCCAGAAGGTGTGGACGAGCCTCGCCCAGTACGCGGCCCGCTGTGTCCTGCTGGCCCGCACCGGAGGGCCGGGCCACGCCGGCATCAGCGCCTTCCTCGTCGACATGGACAGCCCCGGCATCACCGTACGGCCGCTGCGCACCATGCACGGCGTCGACGAGTTCGCCGAGGTCTTCCTCGACGACGTACGCGTACCGGCGCACCGGATGCTGGGCGCCCCCGGTGACGGCTGGCGCCTGGCCATGGACCTCCTGCCGCACGAACGGTCCACCTGCTTCTGGCACCGCATCGCCCACCTCTACGGCACCCTCGACCGGCTCCTTGCCGACGACCGCGAGCCGGACGCCGACGCCCTCGGCGCCGTCTGGCTCGACCTGCACACCGTGCGCTGCCGCTCGGCCGCGACCCAGCGGAGACTGGCGGGCGGCGGACGGCTCGGCCCGGAGACGTCGGTCGACAAGATCCTCCTGGCCACCGCCGAGCAGCGGCTGTTCGACACCGCGCGCGATCTCCTGCCGACGGTGGTCGAGCTGGCCGAGGACGCCGGGTGGCGCACCGGTTACCTCTACTCGCGGGCCGCCAGCATCTACGGCGGCACCGCCGAGATCCAGCGCAACATCGTCGCCCGTCGCCTGCTCGGCCTCGGAAAGGAGTGACCCGCAGTGGACACCGCCGAACGCGGACTTCTGGAAGAGGCCCTGCGCAAGACCATGACGACGACCGAGCCCGGCGCCGGGCTCGACCCCGCGCTCGCCGACCTCGGCTGGCCGCAGATGCTGGCCGAGGAGCCGGTCACCGCCGTCCCGCTGGTCTTCCGGCTGCTCGGGGAGACGGGGGCGCAGGCCGCCGTACTCAACGACGTCGTCCTTCGCGCGGCCGGGCGGCCCGTCGGAGGGACGCTGCCGCTGCCGTACGCGGGCGGGGTCTGGGTGGAGTGGGCGCGGGACGGCTCCCCGGTGGCGAGTGCCCTCGATCCGGGGCTGCCGCTGCGCAGGGTGGACCCGGGCGAGGCCGTCCCGCTCGCCGCCGGAAGGCGGGCGCTGGGCTGGTGGCTGCTCGGCACCGGTCGCGCGATGCTCGCACTGGCGCGGGAACACGTCCTGGACCGACAGCAGTTCGGGCGGCCCCTCGCCTCCTTCCAGGCCCTGCGGCACCGGCTCGCCGAGGCCTACGTGACGCTGGAGGGAGCCGAGGCGGCCCTCGCCGCTGCCGAGGACGACACCGGCTCACTGCTCGCCAAGGCCGCCGCCGGGCGGGCCGCTCTCACCGCCGCCCGCCACTGTCAACAGGCCCTCGGCGGCATCGGCTTCACCGCCGAGCACGCACTGCACCGGCACGTAAAACGGACTCTCGTCCTCGACGGACTGCTCGGCTCGACCCGTGAACTGACCCGGGAGGCAGGCGCGTTGCTGCTGCGCGAGCGCCGGACGCGCCGCCTCGTCGACCTGTGAGGAAGCACGTGACCACGGATCTCTGGCAGGACCTCCTGGGCTGCCTCGACCTCACCGCGCACGGCACCGACGCCTACGAAGGCCGCTCGCAACGGCTTCAGTATCGGCGGCTGTTCGGCGGCCAGTTCCTCGCCCAGTTCGCGCGCGCCGCCCATCTCGCCGCGCCCGGCAAGGCCCTGAAGTCGCTGCACACGCAGTTCCTGCGCGAGGGCCGCACCGGGGAACCGGTGCGCTACGAGGCCGACGTGCCGCAGCACGGCCGTACCTTCGCGACCGTGAGGCTCACCGCCGGCCAGGAGCACGGAGTCGTCGCAGTGGCGAGCGCGAGTCTGCATGTGTGGGAGGAAGGGCCGGACCGGCAGACGGTGGAGCCCACGCCGGCGCTGCCCGGCCCGGAGCGCACCATCGAACTCGGGCTGCTGCCCTGGGAGTCGCGGGCTGCCACCGACCTCGACACCGCGAAGTCCGAGCCGCCCGTCTACGAGTTGTGGACCCGCGTCCCGGCCGCACCGCCGGATCTCGGCCCCGCGCTGCTCGCGTACGCCACCGACCTGACCCCGATCGGCACCGCGCTGCGCCCCCTGGAAGGCCTCACCCAGGCGGACGCGGGCCGGGCGTTCGGCTCGGCCGTGACCGCGCACACCGTGTGGTTCCACCGCCCGTTCAGCACCGGGCGGTGGCTGCTGCTGCGCCAGCACAGCCCGCTGGCCGCACACGGGCGGTGCTTCGGACGCGGCGACGTCCTCGCCGAGGACGGGACACTGCTCGCCTCCTACGCGCAGGAGGCGCTGCTGAGGTTCGGCGGCTAGGCCCCGCCCGCCGACCGGTCAGGGCGCGGGCACCTCCAGGACCAGGGCGGAGCCCATGCCGCCGCCCGCGCACATCGCGGCCACGCCCACTCCCCCGCCCCGGCGGCGCAGTTCGTGGACGAGGGTGACGACCATGCGTGCCCCGGTGGCGGCCACGGGGTGGCCGAGCGAGCAGCCGCTGCCGTTGACGTTCACCGCGTCCGGGTCGAGGCCGAGGCGGCGGATCACGGCGACCGGTACGACGGCGAAGGCTTCGTTGATCTCGAAGAGGTCCACGTCGGGGACCGACATCCCGGCCCGCTCCAGCGCCTTGGGGATGGCGAGCACGGGGGTCAGCCCGGTCTCGGCCGGATCCAGAGCCACCGAGGCCCAGGAGCGCACCCTGGCCAGCGCGGGCAGTCCCAGCCGCTCGTCGGCGACCGCCACGGCGGCGGCCGCGTCGTTGGCGCCGCAGGCGTTCCCGGCCGTGATCGAGAACCCCTCGATCTCGGGGTGCAGCGGCTTGAGCGCGGCCAGCCGTTCCGCGCTCGTGTTCCGGCGCGGGTGCTCGTCGGCCTCGAAGGAGCCGTACGGCGTCTCCACGGGCACGATCTCGTCCTTGAAGCGGCCCTCGTCCTGGGCGCGTACGGCGTTGCGGTGCGAGCGCAGCGCCCACGCGTCCATCTCCTCGCGCCCGATGCCCTCCTGTACGGCCGTGTTCCAGCCCACCGTGATCGACATGTCGAGGTTGGGCGCGTCCGGGCGGTCGGGATGCGTGGGCGGTACCCAGCGTTCGGTGTCCTGGAAGGACAACTTGGGTGCGGTGGAGGTGGAGTTGACGCCACCGGCGACGACGAGGCGGTCCATGCCGGCCCGGATCGAGGCCGCGGCGGTCTGTACGGCGGCGAGTCCGGCGGCGCAGTGCCGGTTCAGGGCGAGGCCGGGGACCCGGGGCAGTCCGGCGGTGAGGGCCGCGTGCCGGGCGACGACCCCGCCGCCGTAGTGGGACTCGGCGAGCACCACGTCGTCGACGAGCGCGGAGTCGAGTCGCTCCGCGGTCGCCGAGACGATGCGGTCGGCGAGGTCGTAGGCGGTGGTGCTGCGCAGGGTGCCCTTGAACGCGGTGCCGATCGGTGTGCGCAGGGCGGTGACGATGACGGCCTCAGGCATCGGCGGTCTCCTCCAGTTCGGCGACGAGGGTCCGGCGCAGGAGCTTGCCGGTGGCGGTACGGGGCAGTTCGGGACGGAAGACGACGAGGTCGGGCGTCTTCGAGGAACGCAGGTGGCGGCGGACGAAGGCCCTGATGTCCGCCGGGTCCCCGGAGCCGACCAGGACGGCCACCAGCCGCTGCCCCCACTCCGGGTCGGCGACCCCGAGCACTGCGGCCTCCCGCACCCCCGGGTACTGCAGGAGTACGTCCTCGATCTCGGCGGGAGCGATGTTCTCGCCACCGCGGATGATCGTGTCGTCGGCGCGCCCCTCGACGAACAGGTAGCCCGCCTCGTCGACCCGGCCCCGGTCGCGGGTGGCGAACCAGCCGTGGTCGTCCAGCACCCGGCCTGCGGCGTACTCCCCCGAGATCTGCTCGCCGCGCACGAAGACAAGCCCGGTCGCCCCCGGTTCGACCACCTTGCCGTCCTCGTCCCGGATCTCGACCTCGATCCCGGGCAGCGGGCGGCCGGCGGAGCCGAGCCGGGCCCGTACGGCCGGGTCCTCGGCGACCAGGGCCTGCCAGTGGTCGTCGGGGCCGAGGACGGAGATGGAGGACGCGGTCTCCGTCAGACCGTACGCGTTGACGAAGCCGGTCTCCGGGAACTGCCGCAGCGCCCGCTCCACCACCGGGCGCGGGGTGCGCGCACCGCCATAGGCGAGGCTGCGCAGGGTGGGCGTCCCGGCCTGGCTCTCGCCGAGCTCGGCGGTGACGCGGGCGAGCATGGTCGGCACCAGCATGGCGTGGGTGACGCGCTCGCTCCGAACCGTCGCCAGCCAGTCCGCCGCCTCGAAGGAGGCCTGGTAGACGATCCGCCGGCCCGCGTAGAGGTTCGTCAGCAGGTTCATCAACCCGGCGACGTGGTACGGCGGGAGCGCTACCAGGGTCGCGTCGTCGGCCTCCGCCGAGCCGAAGTCCTGGGTGTTGAAGACGTAGGCGAGCAGGTGGCGGTGGCGCAGCAGTGCCGCCTTGGGGGCGGAGGTGGTGCCGCTGGTGTAGAGGGTGACGGCGGTGGCGTCCCGGTCGTCGGGGGTCGGCCGCCACACGGCCTCGCCCAAGGGGGCGAGCAAGGCGTCGAGGTCATCGGGGCGTAGGACGACCGCGCCCGGGTGCCGCTCCAGCAGGGCGGCCAACTGCTCGTTCCCCAGGCGGTAGTTGAGGGGGACGAAGGGGACACCGGACAGGGCCGCGCCGAACAGGGCGACGGGGTAGGCGAGGTGGTTCACGCCGAGGTACAGGACCGCGGGGCGGTCGCGGAAGCGGTCGGCCGCATGACGCGCGAGGCGCTGGAGTTCGGCGGCGGAGAGCGAACGGCCGCCCTCGGTGACGGCCGGCCGGTCTCCCGCGGAGGCGGCCATTTCCAGGATCACGGCTATGTTCATGAGAATGGCATTCTCATACACTCAGAGCCTTACTCGCAAGAGAGGGGAACGGCGATGCTCATCGAGGGTTCCTCGGCCCTGGTGGTCGGTGGCACGGGTGGACTGGGCGAGGCGACGGTACGACGGCTGCACGCGGCGGGCGCGCGGGTCGTGGTCGCCGACCTGGCCGACGACAAGGGCAAGGCCCTCCAGGAGGAGCTGGGGGTGCGGTACGTGCGCGCGGACGCCACCGACGAGGAGTCGATGGCGTCGGCAGTCGAAGTCGCCTCGCAGGAGGGCGAGTTCCGCACGGCGGTGGACTGTCACGGCGGTCCAGCGCGTGGTGGTCGGCTCGTCGGCCGGGACGGGTCGCCACTGGATCTCGCCGGGTTCCGCACCACGGTCGACGTCTATCTGACCGGGGTGTTCAACGTCATGCGCCTGGCCGCCGCGGCCATCGCCAGCACCGCACCCGCCGGGGAGGACGGCGAGCGCGGTGTGATCGTGACGACGTCGTCCATCGCGGCGTACGAGGGCCAGATCGGCCAGCTGCCGTACGCCGCCGCGAAGGGCGGGGTGAGCGCGATGACCCTGGTGGCCGCTCGTGATCTGTCGCCGCTGGGCATCCGGGTGGTGTCGATCGCACCCGGCACGGTCCTCACCCCCGCGTACGGCAAGGCCGCCGACCAACTGGAGGCGTACTGGGGCCCGCAGGTGCCCCACCCGCGCCGGATGGGACGACCGGAGGAGTTCGCCGCCCTCGTCCAGCACCTGTGCGAGAACGGCTACCTCAACGGCGAAGTGGTCCGCTTGGACGGGGCGTTGCGGTTCCCTCCGAAGTGACGTCCCGAACAGCGCGCCCCAAAGGGGCGCGGGGAACAGCGCGCCCAGCCACGATGGTGCCGCGGAGAACCGACTACAGCCCGCGGCACTCCCGGCGGACCGCTCAAGCGGCCATCTCCTGACGAGCCTTGGCCCACAGCCAACCCGCGTAGGCATGGAACGCCACGCCCAGCTTGGGGTTCATCTTCCCGGCGAGCGCACGCGCATGGCTGCCCTCCAGCAGCGCGGCGAGCCGGAAACAGGCCAGCACCTGGTACCAGCGGAACGCGGACACGTCCCGGCCGGTCCGCTCGGCGTAGTACGCGACGAGCTCGGCGCGGGAGGGCATGCCGTCCCAGGGCTGCAGTTGGGGTGCGCTGCCGGGCGGGTCGCCGGGCTCCCGCCAGGCCGTGAGGATCCAGGCCAGGTCGAGCAGCGGGTCCCCCAGGGAGGCCATCTCCCAGTCGACGATGGCGGCGAGGCGCGGGGCGTCGTGGGCGAACATGACGTTGGCGAACTGCAGGTCGCCGTGGACGATCCCGGTCGCGCCCTGCTTCGGCGCGTGCGCGACCAGCCAGTCGGCCACGGCGTCCACGTGCGGGTTCTCGCTCTCCGCATAGGCCGGGTCGGCGCGGTAACCGTGCAGCACCTTCAGGTACTTGGGGGTCTGCCGCTCCAGCCAGCCCTCCGGACGCCCGAGGTCGGCCAGACCGTGCGCGTCCGGGTCCACCGCGGCCAGCCGTGCGGCGCCTTCGACAAGGGCGAAGGAGACCTCGCGCCGCCACTCGGGATCCTCGCCGTACCGGCCGGGCAACTGCCCCCGGGGCATGAAGCCGTCGATCTTCTCCAGGACGGAGAAGGGCGCGCCGAACACCGCCTCGTCCTGCACGCTCGCGTACAGGCGGGGGTGCGGTACGTCGGTCGAGGCGAGGGCTCCCAGGACCCGGCCCTCGCGGCGGAAGGCGTCGGAGGCGCCGGCCTTCAGGTGCCGGCCGGGCAGGCGCAGCACGAGTTCGGCGCCGTCGGCCCGGCGCAGGACGAACAGGAGGTTCTGCGCGCCGCCAGTGAGGGGTTCGAGCGCGGTGACGGGGCCGTCGCCAGGCAGATCGGTGAGGCCGGACCAGGAGTTGAGGCGGTCGAGGTCGGCCGCTGTGTCGTCGGTGCCGTGCGTCTCCCGGGTGCTCATCGGGTCACCGCCGTTCCCCTCAGGCGGTCCGCGTACTTCGCGCGGGCCGCGGCCAGCCGGGTGGGCAGATGGGCCGAGCCGAACAGCTGGTCGTCCGCCGGGGTGGCGTCCTTCAGCAACAGCCGGGCGATGACGTCCTGGTGGGCCTCGGTGGGGCCGTCGGCGACGCCGAGGGTCGGGCCCGAGTTCCACATCTTCGCCAGGGGCAGCTCGTTGGAGACACCGAGCGCGCCGTGCAGGTGCAGGGCCCGGTAGGCGACGTCGACGAGGACCTTGGGCGTGGCGACCTTGACGCCGGAGACGTGCAGCCGGGCCCGGCGGGCGTCGGCCGGGTCGCCGGTCCCGGCCGCCCGGTCCGTCTGCCAGGCGGCGTGCAGGACCTGGAGCCGGAACTGCTCGATCTGCACCCAGGTGTCGGCCAGTTGGTGGCGCACGGCCTGCTGGTCGGAGAGCGGGCCGCCGCGGGTGCGCCGGGAGGCGATCCGCTCGGTCATCATCTCCAGGGCGCGCCGGCACTGGCCGACCGAGCGCATCGCGTGGTGCAGCCGGCCGCCGCCGAGGCGGGTCTGCGCGATGAGGAACCCGGAGCCGGGCTCGCCGAGCAGGTTCGCGGCCGGCACCCGGCAGTCGGTGAACCGCAGATAGGCGTGGACACCCTCGCCGAGGGGTTCCCCGGCCATGCCCGTGCCGCGCACCATCTCCATGCCGGGCGTGCCGGCCGGGACCAGGATCATGGACGCGCCCCTGTGCACGGGCACGTCGGGGTCGGTGACCACCATGGCGATGACGAAGGCCGCATGGGGGTAGTTGGAGGCGAACCACTTCTCGCCGTTGATCACCCACTCCCCGCCCTCCCGGACGGCACGGCAGGTGAAGCCGCCGGGGTCCGCGCCACCGGTCGGCTCGGTCATGGCGAAGGTGGACACGATCCGCCCGTCGAGCAGCGGCTCCAGGTACTCCTTGCGCTGTTCCTCGGTGGCGTAGTGGGCGAGGATCTCGGCGTTGCCGGAGTCGGGGGCTTGGGTGCCGAACACCATGGGCGCCCAACTGGACCGGCCCAGGATCTCGTTGAGCAGTCCGAGGTTCACCTGCCCCATGCCCATGCCGCCGAGCGAGGGCGGCAGATGGGCGGCCCACAGCCCCTGCTCGCGTACCTGCCGCTGCAACGGGCGGACCACTTCCCGGAAGACCTCGCTATCGCGGTCGTAGGGCTCGGCGTTGCCCGGGAACAGCACGTCGAGCGGCTCGATCTCCTCACGGACGAACCCCGCGGCCCAGTCGAGCCTCTCCTGGAACGCGGCGTCGGTACTGAAGTCCCACATGACGCATCCACCTTCCTTCAGAATGGCGTTCTGAAATTAACAGAACGGCATTCTCGCGTCCAGCAACAGGACTTACCCTCTGCGGGGATCGGGAGCGCGTACGCCCGCGAGCAGAAACCCGACCAGGTGTTCGGTCTCCGCGCGTCCGGGCACCTCCTCGGTGAACAGCCAGTACTGCAGGGCCGCGACGACCGCGCCGGCCGCGGTCCGGGCGGAGCGCATCGGGTCGCCGGACCCCAGCTCGGCGGCCGGCTGGGCGAACAGCGCGGCCAGGGCGTCCACCAGCGCGACGGTGACGTGCGAGGCCCGGGGTGCGTGTCCGGTGGCGTTGGCCAGGACGGCGCGGGTCTGCCGCGCCAGGGCCGCATCGGCGGCCTGCCGTACGACCGCTTCGAGCCCCGCCCGCAACCGGGCCTCCGGGCCGCGCCCGGCCGCCCGCGCGATCCGGTGCCGGACATACCCGACGAGCGTGCGCGCCCCGCGCTCGACGATGGCCTCGACCAGGGCGTCCTTGCTCGCGAACGAGCGGTAGAAGGCGTCGTTCGACAGCCCCGCGGCGGCCACGATGTCGGCCACCCGGGGCCGGCGCCCACCACCCGACACCATCAGGGTCAGTCCGGCGTCCAACAGCGCCTCGGCGTCGCGATCCCGAATGCTATTCTGCATATTTGAGAACGCTACTCTCATAGCCGAGAACGCTCCAGGAGGCGGACATGGGCTACGCGGACGAGCTGTTCGACCTCTCCGGCAGGGTGGTCCTCGTGACCGGCGGCAGCCGGGGACTGGGGCGGGCCATGGCCTTCGGGGCGGCTCGCTGCGGCGCCGACGTCGTCGTCGCCAGCCGGAAGTACGACGCCTGCGCCACCGTGAGCACCGAGATCGAGAAGGAGACGGGGCGTACGGCGTTCCCCTACGCCGTCCACGTGGGCCGCTGGGACGAGCTGCCCGGCCTGGTCGACGCCGTCTACGCACGCTTCGGCAGGCTCGACGCGCTGGTCAACAACGCCGGGATGTCTCCCGTCTACGACGATCTGGCCGACGTCACGGAGAAGATGTTCGACGCGGTGCTGGGCCTCAACCTCAAGGGCCCGTTCCGGCTGGCCGTGCTGGCCGGGGCCCGGATGGCCGAGGCCGGGGGCGGCACGATCGTCAACGTCGGCTCCACCGGCTCGGTCCGGCCGCGCCCCGCGATCGTGCCGTATGCGGCCGCCAAGGCGGGGCTCAACGCAGTCACCGTGGGGCTGGCGCAGGCGCTCGGCCCTGCGGTGCGGGTCAACACGCTGATGTGCGGCCCGTTCGACACCTGGGCCACCCGCGGCTGGCAGCAGGACCCGGAGCAACTCGCCGAGGGAGTCCGCGGACACGCCCTGCGCCGCATCGGGGACCCGCGCGAGGTCGTGGGCGCCGCCCTCTACCTGATGTCGGACGCGTCCTCGTACACCAGCGGGGCGACACTGCGGGTGGACGGCGGGATGCCGTGACTCCGAGGCGGGCCTATCGAAGTCCGCTGCGGTTCAGTAGCGCCCCCGAAGGGGCGCGGGGCTGTATTGGATATGCGGCTGCCGCTGCGTGGGCGCGACCAGCCACGACGGCGCCGCGGCCGATCGACGACTTGCCGCGGCGCATCCTTCGGAGCGCTTACTCGGTGTCGGCGCCGCCGTGCTCGCCCAACCCCGGCGGTCGCCCGTACGACGGCTCGTAGCCGCTGACCCGGAACGGACTGCCGACCAGCCGGAGGCCGCCCGCGTCCACCACCGCGTCGGGAGCCTGGGCCAGCGCCTCGGGAAGGGTGCGGACGGCCGCTGCGGGGACGCGGAGCGGGCGCAGGCGGGCCTCCCAGCCGACGGCCGTGTCGGCGGCCAGCGCCTTGGTCACCGCGGCGATCACCTCGTCGCGCCGCGCCGCGCGTTCGGCCATCGTCGGGAAGCCCTCGACGCCGGCCTCGGCGGCGAGGGCGCGCCAGAAGCCGTCGTGGGTGATGAACAGGGCCAGATGGCCGTCGGCGGTCGGGAAGATCTGGGCGGGGACGTAGTAGGAGTGCGCTCCGCCCAGGCGGCGGGGGGCGACCGAGTCGTTGAGCCAGGCCGAGGCGTGGTAGTTGAGCTGGGAGAGCATCACGTCCCGCAGGGAGACCTCGATCTGCCCGCCCCGCCCCGAGACCACCTGCGCGAGCAGGCCGAGCGCGGCGGCGAGTCCGGCGGAGTTGTCGGCGGAGGAGTAGCCGGGCAGCAGGGGCGGGCCGTCCGGGTCGCCGGTGAGGGCGGCGATGCCGGTGGCGGCCTGGACGACGTAGTCGAAGGCGGGTTCGTCGCCCGCGTCCATGCCCCAGCCGGTGAGGGCGACGCAGACGAGGCGTTCGTTGTAGGGCTTCAGGTCCTCGTAGGTGAGGCCGAAGCGACGGATGGCGGACGGCTTGAGGTTGACGAGCAGCGCGTCCGAGTCGCGCACGAGGTCGTGCAGCCGGTCCTGTCCATCGGGCGTGGTCAGGTCCAGGCGGACCGAGCGCTTGCCCCGGTTGAGGCTGGCGAAGTAGGCGTCGGACACCTGCCGGGACAGGTCGCCGCCGGGCGGCTCCACCTTCGTGACCCGTGCCCCGAGGTCGGCGAGCAGCATGGTGGCGTAGGGGCCGGCGAGGATGTGGCCGACCTCCAGGACGCGCAGCGCCGCCAGGGGGCCCGGCCCTCCGGTCACCGGAAGTCCGCGGCGAGGGCCGCGACCGTGTCCCGGGTGCGGAGCTTGGAGGCGACCAGTTCGTCCCGGCCGGTGCCGATGGGCAGCAGGCGGACGGACAGGTCGGTCACGCCCGCGTCGGCGAAGCGCCGGAAGCGGGCCGCGATGGCCGCCTCGTCGCCGGCCGCGCACAGGTCGCCGACGTCGCGTGCATCGCCGTACTCCAGGAGCCGTCGGTAGTTGGGCGAGACCTCGGCCTCGCCGAGGATCCGGTTGGCGCGCTCCCTGGCCGTGTCCACCTCGTGCGGCGCGCAGAGACAGACCGGGATGCCCGCGACGACACGCGGGGCCGGGCGTCCGGCCGCCTCCGCCGCCTTGCTGATGGCCGGTACGACGTGCTCGGCCACAGCCCGTTCGTCCGCCATCCACAGGACGGTGCCGTCGGTGTACTCGCCCGCGATGCGCAGCATCACCGGGCCGAGGGCGGCGACCAGGACCGGCAGCGGGGCGACCGGGGCGAGGGTGAGCGGATTGTGCACGCGGAAGACGTCGTTCTCGACGTCCACCGAACTCGCGCCGCTGAGCGCCGCGTCGAGGACTTCGAGGTAGGCCCGGGTGTACGCGGCCGGCTTCTCGTACGGGATGCCGAGCATGTCGCGGACGATCCAGTGGTGGGAGGCGCCCACGCCGAGGGCGAGCCGCCCACCGGCGGCCGCCTGGGCCGAGATCGCCTGCCGGGCCAGGGCCACCGGGTGCTGGGCGTGCACCGGGACGACCGCCGTGCCCAGCTCGATGCGCGAAGTGGCCTGCCCCATCAGGGAGACGGCGGTCAGGGCGTCGAAGTCGGTGGGCACCTGCGGCACCCACACGGTGTCGAAGCCGGCCTCCTCGGCCCAGCGGGCGTCGGCGACCATGCGCGCCGCCTTGTGCGCCGCGTCGCCCCGCTCGGGGCCGCTCATCACTCCGACTCGCATGTCAGCCCTCCTGGGCGGTCAGGGCGCGGATGTCCGCGACGATGGCGGGCAGTGGGGTGCCGGTGGGAAACACGGCCGCCGCTCCGGCCTCCCGCAGCAGCGCCACGTCGGCGGCCGGGATCGTGCCGCCGACCACGACGGGGATGTCGTGCGCGCCCGCCGCGTGCAGTCCGCCGACGGTGCGGCGGGTCAGCGTGAGGTGGGCGCCGGAGAGGATCGACAGGCCGACCACGGCCACGTCCTCCTGGACGGCGGTGGCGACGATGTCCGCCACCCGCCACCGGATGCCCGTGAACACCACCTCGAACCCGGCGTCGCGCAGTCCGCGCGCGACCAGCTTGGCCCCGCGGTCGTGCCCGTCGAGCCCGGGCTTTGCGACGAGGATCCGCACCGGCGCGGTCATCAGAACACCACCGGCTGCCGGAACTCGCCCCACACCTCGCGCAGGGCTCCGGCCGTCTCGCCGACCGTGCAGTAGGCGTCGGCACAGGCGATCAAAGGATGCATGAGGTTGGTGTCTCCTTCGGCGGCGCGTCTGAGCTCGGTGAGGCGGGCCCGTACCGCGGCGGCGCTGCGCTCGGCCTTGACCTGGGCGAGCCGTTTGAGCTGCCGTTCCCGCCCCTCGGCGTCGAGTTCGTAGGTGGCCAGGTCGGGCGGGGGCTCCTCGGCGGTGAAGCGGTTGACACCGACGACCGGCCGCCGCCCGGAGTCGACCTCCTGGTGCAGCCGCCAGGCCTCGTCGGCGATCAGCCCCTGGAGGTAGCCGTCCTCGATGCAGCGGACCATGCCGCCGTGCGCCTCCAGATCGGCCATGATCCCGGCGATCCGCTCCTCCGTGGCGTCGGTGAGCGCCTCCACGAAGTACGAGCCGCCCAGCGGGTCGGCCACCCGGGCCACCCCCGTCTCGTGGGCGAGGATCTGCTGGGTACGCAGGGCGAGCGTCGCCGACTCCTCGCTGGGCAGCGCGAAGGGCTCGTCCCAGGCGGCGGTGAACATCGACTGCACGCCGCCGAGCACGGAGGCGAGGGCCTCGTAGGCGACGCGCACGGTGTTGTTACGGGCCTGCGGCGCGTACAGCGAGGCCCCGCCGGCCACACAGCCGAAGCGGAACATGCACGCCTTGTCGGTCCGCGCGCCGAACCTCTCACGCACGATCGTCGCCCACCGCCTGCGCCCCGCACGGTACTTGGCGATCTCCTCGAAGAAGTCACCGTGCGTGTAGAAGAAGAAGGAGATCTGCGGGGCGAACTCGTCGATGGTCATACGTCCGCGGTCCAGCACGGTCTCGCAGTACGTCACTCCGTCCGCGAGTGTGAACGCCATCTCCTGTACGGCGTTGGCGCCCGCGTCCCGGAAGTGTGCTCCCGCGACCGAGATCGCGTTGAAGCGGGGCACCTCGGCGGCGCAGAACTCGATGGTGTCGGCGATGAGTCTGAGCGACGGCTCGGGGGGCCAGATCCAGGTGCCGCGCGAGGCGTACTCCTTGAGGATGTCGTTCTGGATGGTGCCGGTCAGCTTGGCGCGCGGGATGCCGCGCCTCTCGGCGGCCGCGACGTAGAAGGCGAGCAGGACGGCCGCCGTGCCGTTGATGGTGAAGCTGGTGCTGATCCGGTCCAGCGGGATCGTGTCGAAGAGGATCTCGGCGTCGGCGAGGGTGTCGAGAGCGACTCCCACGCGGCCGACCTCGTCCGTGTACTCCGGGTCGTCGGAGTCGTAGCCGCACTGGGTGGGCAGGTCGAGCGCCACCGACAGGCCGGTGCCGCCCTGGTCGAGGAGGTAGCGGTAGCGGCGGTTGGACTCCTCGGGGGTGCCGAAGCCGGAGTACTGGCGCAGGGTCCAGGTCCGGCCGCGGTAACCGGTCGGGTAGTTGCCGCGGGTGAAGGGGAAGGTGCCGGGGTCCGGGGGTTCGGCGCGCAGGTCGGCGGGGCCGTAGACCGGCTTGAGCGGGATGCCGGACGCGGTACGGGGGTCGTCGGTCATGACAGCTGGTCCTTCATCACCTTGCCGGTGGCGTTCAGCGGCAACTCCGTGCGGAACTCGATCTGCCGGGGCACCTTGAAGCCCGCCATCCGCTCCCTGGCCCAGGCGATCAGCTCGGCCTCCGTCACCGTGCCGCGGGGCACCACGAACGCCTTGCCGACCTGGCCCATGCGGGCGTCGGGTACGCCGATGACGGCGGCCTGGGCGACGGCCGGGTGCCGGAGCAGGAAGCCCTCGATCTCGGCCGGGTAGGCGTTGAAGCCGCCGACGATGAACATGTCCTTCTTGCGTCCGACGATCCTCAGCCGCCCGTCGCCGTCGATCTCGCCCAGGTCGCCGGTGTGCAGCCAGCCGTCGGGGTCGACGGTCTCGGCGGTGGCCTCGGGGTCGTCGAGGTAGCCGAGCATGACGGAGTAGCCGCGCACGAGGACCTCCCTGTCCTCGGCGAGGCGCACCTCGAAGCCCTCGCAGGGTCTGCCCACGGTCGTGGCGACGGCCTCGTACGGGTCGCCGGGCCGGGACGCGGTGACGGTGCCCGCCTCGGTGAGGCCGTAGCCGGTCATGAGGTGGGTGAAGGGCAGTTCGGTGGTGATACGGCGGACCAGTTCGACGGGGATGTCGGCGGAGCCGGTCACCGCGACCCGCAGCGACGACAGGTCGTGCTTCTCGCCCGCCTGGAGGAGGGAGTGGTAAAGCGTCGGCGGTCCCGGCAGGATCGTCACCCGCTCCCGCTCCACCAGCTCCAGGACGTGCTCCACGTCGAAGACGGCGACGGGGAGCACGGTCGCGCCCCGGATCATGGAGGCGACCAGACCCGCCTTGTAGCCGAAGATGTGGAAGAACGGGTTGACGATCAAGTAGCGGTCGCCTTGGCGGAGTCGGGCCAGGTCGCACCACTCGGCGTACAGGCGGAGGGTCTGGCCGTGCGTCGTCATGACGCCTTTGGGGCGGCCGGTCGTGCCGGAGGTGAAGATGATGTCCGCGAGGTCGTCCTCGCCGGCCTTGTGCTCCAGTGGCTCCCCGGAGCCGAGGAACCCGTCCGCCCGCAGGTCGACGACGGGGACACCGGGCGGTCCGGTGAACTCCCGGTCCAGGAAGCCGTTCTGGACGCACAGCACCCTGGCGCCGCTGCGGACGACGATGTCGTGGGCCTCCTCGTCCCGGAACCGGGTGTTCACCGGGACCAGTACGGCTCCCGCGGTGAGCGCGCCGAACGCGGCGATCGCCCACTCGGCCGAGTTCGGCGCCCACACCGCGACCCGGTCACCGGGCCGGACGCCCACCGAGGCGAACGCCCCGGCAGTGCGCCGGACTTGATCGGCGAAGTCGGTGAAGGTGAGCCGCAGGTCGCCGTCGACCACGGCCTCCGCGTCCCCGAACCGGTCGGCGGCGCTGCGCACCAGTTCGGGGATGCTGTGCCACGGCACCGTCGCGGTCATGCGTCGATCAGCCGGGCCAGGTTGCCGCCCATGACCCTGGCCTTGTCGGCCTCGGTCAGTTTGGCCAGGTGGTCGACGTAGGTGACCGGGTCGGCCAGGCCCTCCGGGTGCGGGTAGTCGGAGCCGAACAGGACACGCTCGATGCCGATGAGGTCGCCCAGGTGGGCCATGTCCTCCTCCCAGAACGGGCTGATGTGGATGTTCCGCCGGAAGACCTCGACCGGGTCCTCGTGGAACTCGTGCGGCATCTTCTTGTGCACGTCCGCGAGCCGGCCGAGCAGCGGCTCCACCCAGGAGGCGCCGTTCTCGATGACCGCGACCTTCAGCTCCGGGAAGCGGGAGAGCGTGCCGTGGCAGATCAGGGACGAGACCGCGTCCTCGATCGGCCGCCACTCGTTGACCTGGCGGAACGCGTTCGGCTTGAAGGGCAGGAACTCGCGCGTGTTGCCCTCCCAGTCGTTGGCGTAACGGGCGTAGCCGCTGTCGGAGGAGTGGAAGGCGACCAGCACGCCGGTCTCGACGACCCGCTTCCAGAACGGGTCGAACTCCGGCAGCGCGAACGAGCGCGTGGCACCGAATCCGGGCACGGGCGCCGGCCGGACCAGGATGGCGCGGGCGCCGCGCTCCACCACCCAGTTCAGCTCCTCGATGGCCTTCTCGACGATCGGGAGGGTGATGACGGGCACGGTGAAGATGCGGTCCTTGTAGGTGAAGGACCAGGTGTCGTACAGCCACTGGTTGAGGGCGTGGATGACCGTGTGGATCAGCTCCGGGTCGTCCTTCATGCGCTCCTCGATGAGGCTCGCGAGCGTGGGGAACATCAGGCTGCGCTGGATGCCGAGCTCGTCCATGAGCTCCAGGCGCGGGGCCGGCTCGCGGAAGGCGGGCACGGAGCGCATCGGCTCGCCGAATATCTCCCGCCGGGTCTTGCCGGTCGGGTTTCCGACCTTGAAGTACTCCTCCATGGCCCCCGGGCGGGCGACCACGTCGAAGGTGGGGTTGGGGATGTACTCGCTGATCTGCCCACGGATCGCGATCTTCGTACGGCCCCGGACGGTCACGTACTCGATGGCCCCGTCGTACTCCTTGGGCAGGTACTTCGTGAGCGCTTCCTGCGTCTCGTAGAGGTGGTTGTCCGCGTCGAACAGCGGATACGCGAGCGCGCGAGAGGGCATGAGATCCTCCTTCACCAATCTTGAGAATCGTATTCTCACTGTGCGGCAGTGGCAATGTTCCGGCGGAGCTCGAACTTCTTCACCTTTCCGCTCGGCGTACGCGGGAAGTCGTCGACCGCGCGGATCTCCTCGGGCCACTTCTGCCGGGCCAGCCCGGACCGCTGGAAGTGCACCCGTACCTCGGCCAGGACCGGCACGGACCAGCCGGAGCGCATGCGCAGGACGGCCGTGGCCCGCTCCCCCAGGCGAGGGTCGGGGACCGCGACCACGGCGGCCTCGGCCACCCCGGGCAGCCCGAGCAGGACCTCCTCGACCTCCAGGGCGCTGATGTTCTCGCCGCCGCGGATGATGACGTCGGCCTTGCGGCCGGTGATGGTCAGGTATCCGTCGGCGTCGAGCACGCCGATGTCGCCGGTGCGGTACCAGCCGTCCGCGTCGAAGGCGGCGGCGGTCAGGGCGGGGTCGGTGTAGCCGAGGCACAGGTCGGGGCCGCGGGTGAGGATCTCGCCGTCCTCGGCAAGCCTCAACTCGACGCCGGGCAGCGGGAGTCCGTCGGAGTGCAGCCGTTTGGCGGCGGGGCCGTCGTAGGGGGTGCAGGTCACGGACGGGTGCTCGGTGGAGCCGTAGGCCCGGAAGACGCCGATGCCCAGGGACTCCAGCCGGGTCGTCACGGCCGAAGCGACGGAAGCGCCGCCCAGACCTGCGTACTTGAGGTGCGCGATGTGCTCGGGCGTGCAGTCGGGGTGATCGAGCAGGCTCGTCATGTAGTACGTCGCTCCCCCGCCGACCGTGAGCCCCTCGGCCCGCATGAGCGCGAGCGCCTGGGCGGGGTTCCAGACGTCCCCGAGGTTGACCGGGGAGCCGTCGAGGACGGGGATGAGAAAGGCGTTGATCATGCCGATGAAGTGGCCGACCGGCGCCACGGTGAACTGGCGCCCCCGGTCGGGCGGGTAGCTCGCGGCCAGTTGGCGCGTCTCGTAGCCCAGCGTCCGGTGGCTGTGGATCACGCCCTTGGGGTCCCGGGTGGTGCCCGAGGTGAAGGCGATGAGCGCGGGGGCGTCCGGGTCGACGGGAAGCTCGCCGGCCAGCGGTTCGTCCGCGAGCAGGGTGTCGAAGTCGCGGCCGACGACGCCGAGGACCGGGACGTCCTTGCACAGCTCCGGGCGGAACTCGGACCGGCCGAAGCGCCCGGCCGCGAAGAAGGCCTTGGGGCGGGTCGCGCCGAGGATGTAGCCGACCTCCTTGGGCCCGTAGAAGTGGACGACCGGCACGACCACCGCGCCCAGGAAGGCGCAGGCCCAGAACACGGCTGCGGCCTCCATCCAGTTGGGCAGCTGCATGGCGACCACGTCGCCGGGGCCGACCCCACGTGCCCGCAGCCCGGCGGCGAGCCGCCGCGCCACCCGCTCGACGTCGGCGAAGGTCCCCGCCCACGGCCGTACCTCGGAGTGCACACGGAACTCCACGTCGCCTGCTGTGGCCAGCCCGGCGGTCAGCAGCCCGCCCAGGGTCTCGCGGGTCCACCAGCCCTCGGCCTCGTAACGCGCGGACAGTCCGGGCGGCAACGGCCGCAGAGCACCGGGAGAAGTCGTCGTCATGGCAGGAGTTCTCCTCATCACGGTCACCATTGCACCTGTAGGAGAATTGCACTCTCCCATAGCGAGAAGGTAAGTTCCATACATGGCACGGGATCACGGCTTCCATCCGGTGCGGATCACCCGGATCGTCGACGAGACGCCGGACACACGCACCTTCGCCCTCGACGCGCCGTTCCCCTACCGGGCCGGGCAGTTCCTGACCTTCAAGGTGTGCGGGACGCTGCGCAGTTACTCGATGTCGTCCTCGCCCGACACCGACGGCGAGCTGTGCGTGACGGTGAAGCGGGTGCCGGGCGGGCTCGTCTCCGGCTGGATGCACGCCCACCTGCGGCCGGGCGACAGTCTCGAGGCCACCCGGCCCGGCGGCTCGTTCTGTCTGCGCGCGGAGGCGACGGACCGGCCGCTGGTCGGTTACGCCGGCGGGAGCGGCATCACCCCGGTGTTCTCCCTCGTCAAGAGCGCACTCGCCACCACACCGCGCACGATCCGGCTCCTGACAGCCCATCAGAGCGAAGGCTCGGCCATCTTCCGCGGGGCACTCGACGCCCTCGCCGCACGCCATCCCGGCCGGCTCCGCCTCCACGACCACCTCGACGCCCGGGACGGACTGGTCGGCGCCGACGAGATACGCGGCCTCGCCGACGCCGACGCGGACCACTACATCTGCGGGCCGGAGCCGTTCATGGCACTGGTCGAGAGCACCCTGCTCGCGGCCGGGACACCCACCGAGCGGATCCTCGTCGAGCGTTTCACGCCGGTGGCAGCCGCCGACACGCCTGCCGAGCCCGTCCCGGGCACCGTCACCGTCGACCTGCGGGGTCAGCGCCGTACCGTGCCGCAACGCGTGGGCGAGACCCTGCTGCAGAGCGCGCGCCGGGCCGGGTTCACCCCGCCCTTCTCCTGCGAGTCCGGGGACTGCGCCACCTGTATGGCACGGCTGACCGTCGGCGAGGCCAAGATGCGGGTGAACAACGCCCTGGAACCCGACGAGATCGCCGAGGGCTACGTGCTCACCTGCCAGGCCGAACCCACGACCGCCGAGGTGACCGTCGTCTACGAGGACTGATGCCCGCCGAGCCGTCGGCACCCGCCGGACCATCGGCACCCGCCCGTTCGACCGGAAGGCCACGCATGGTTGACCTGGAAATCGAGGACGGTCTGGCCGTCGTCACCATCGACCGCCCGCACGCCCGCAACGCCATCGACCCGGCCACCATGGGCGAACTCGACAAGGCCCTGGACTCGGCCGAGGGGGCGAGGGCGCTGGTGGTGACCGGCGCGGGCGACAAGGCGTTCGTGTCCGGCGGCGACCTCAAGGAGCTGGCGCGGCTGCGCACCGAGGCGGAGGCGGCCGGGATGGCGCTGCGGATGCGGGCGTTGTGCGACCGGATCGCCGCCTTCCCCGGCCCGGTGGTGGCCGCGCTCAACGGGCACGCCTTCGGTGGCGGCGCGGAGGTGGCGGTCGCCGCCGACATCCGTGTCGCCGCCGACGACATCCGCATCGGTTTCAACCAGACGAAGCTCGCCATCGTGCCCGCGTGGGGCGGCGCCGAGCGGCTGGCCCGGCTGGTGGGGCCGGGCCGGGCACTGCTGCTGGCGGGCACCGGGCGCGTGCTGGACGCGACCGAGGCCGAGGGGCTGGGGCTGGTGGACCTGGTGCTGCCCCGCGCCGGGTTCGCCGGCGGATGGCGGGAGGCGGCGCGGTCGCTCGCCACCGCACAGGCCCGCGAGATCAAGAACCTGACCACCCGGGCCAGGCCCCCGCAGGAGGCCGCGGCGGCCTTCGCCCGGCTCTGGGTGTCCGACGAACACTGGCAGGCGGCGGAGAAGGTGATGTCCCGTGGCAGGTGAGATCCACGTCGAGGAAGGGCCGTTCGGGCCGGAGGTGCGGCCCGAGGGCGCGGCCGTGGAGCAGACCGTGCTGTATCTGCACGGCGACCCGCGGCTCGCGGGCACTCCTCAGGACGCCGTGCCCACGGCCCGCGAACTGGCCCGCCACACCGGCTACGCGGTCGTGTGCGCCCGCTACCGGCTCCGCTTCCCCGAGGCTCTGGAGGACGTGTACGCCGCCTGGCAGCACTGCCGCGACCGCGGCCCTGCGGCCTTGGCCGGCAAGCGGCTGGGCGGTGCCCTGGCCGCCGGTCTGCTGCTGCGGCTGCGCGACGAGGGGGCAGCTCCGCCGTCCTGTGCGGTGCTGTCGTCACCGGTGCTGGACTTCACGCTGGACGCGTCCAGTCTGCTGCTCAACGCGGCCGCCGACCGCACGCTCGACGCCGAGGCCCTGTCCGTCCGGGCGGCCGCGTACGCGGGCACGACACCGCGCAGCCAGCCGCTGCTCAGCCCGCTGCACGGCAACCTCCACGGCCTGCCGCCTATCCAGCTGCACGCGGCGGGCACGGAGATGCTCCTTGACGACACGCTGTCCCTCGCGACCCGCGCGGCGCACTCGGGGGTCGAGGTCGACATGCGGATCTACGAGGACTCCTCCGCGCAGGGACTCAGGCAGCTGGAGGCGACTGCGGCGTTTCTGCGCGCCTGGTGCTCGACCGGCCTGGCGACTCCGCAGCGAAGCTGAACGGCACCGCGGAACGTGCGACAGCGGTGGCCCGGACGTGCGTCCGGGCCACCGCTGTCGTGCGCCTGGCGGGACATCGCAGATGAGCACAGCCGTCCACGAACAAGCGAGCCGGCCGACACTTCGCGTATGACCACGGGCTGCCTGGGCACGCACCGCG